>JBBRUM010000642.1:0-1929 GCA_038247815.1 Tepidisphaerales bacterium
CCAGGTCGGTCTTGAAGGTGCGCAGGTCGCGGTTGTTGATCCCCAGCAGCGAATAGCTGCGGTGCGGGAACCCGAGCACGTGGTCGCGAACACGCATGAGGTTGTCGAGGTCGTGCACCTCGATGAGGGTGGTGAGGTTGAGCTCGGTGGCGAGGATTTGCAGGTCGATCATCTCGGCGGTTTCGAGGCACTCGGCGATCAGCAGGATCGCGTCGGCTCCGAAAGCGCGGGACTCGTGCACCTGCCAGGGGTCGATGATGAAGTCTTTGCGGAGCACGGGGAGCTTGACCTTGTCGCGGACGGCGTGGAGGTAGGAGAGCGAGCCTTGGAAATAGACTTCGTCGGTGAGGACGGAGAGGGCGTCGGCGCCGGCTGCGGCGTAGGTTTGGGCGATTGCGACGGGGTCGAAATCTGCCCGGATGACGCCAACCGATGGGGACGCCTTTTTGATTTCGGCGATGACGTTGACGGGCTTGGGGTGGCGGGAGTCGCCGGGTTTTTGACTGATGGCTTGGAAGAAGTTGCGGGGCCTGCCCAGTTCGGACGTCATGTCGCGCAGTTTTTCGATGGGGAAGAGCGGTTTACGCGCGGCGACTTCGAGGCGTTTGGTGGCGATGATCTGGTCGAGGACGGACATGGATTTGGGTGGGATCTTGGGTGGAGGTCGTCGGGCGGTGCGGGTACAACGGTCGGGCGTGGGCATGATGATAGCAACGGCGATGATGGTCGGGTGGGCGTTGGTGGCGCTGGTTGCGGTGTGGCGGCTTGGGTTGTTCCGCGGGTCTTCAGTGGTTGGGCCGGACCGGACGACGGGGGCCAACCTGTTAAACCTGTCGGGGCTGGGGCTGATCGGGTTTTGCGTGTGGGCCGTGGCGGTGGGACTGGCGGGCGGGTTGGCGGGTAAGGTCGCCCCGGGGAACACGCAGGTGTTTGTGGCGGCGGGGGCGCTGGCGACGGCGCTGACGGCGGGGCTGCTCCTCTTGTTGCGGCAAATTCTCACGCCTCCGCCGCCGGTGAACCTACCGGAGGTTTCTGCCGTGCGTGGGCTGCTCATCGGGGTAGCCGGGGTGGCCGTCGTGCTGCCGTGGGTTTGGCTTACACTTCAGGCAACACTCCGGCTGCGGGGGATTTTTGGCGATCACGACCAGCCGGAGCACGATTTGCTGCGGATGATGTCCGAGTCGGGGACGGTGGGAATGGTGGTGGTGACGTACCTGTCGGCTGCGGTGGTGACGCCGATTTTCGAGGAGGTGCTGTTTCGGGGTGTGATGCAGACTTTTTGGGTGGGGGTGTTTGCGCAGGGGCTGGGTGTGGCGGGGGAGGGGAGGAACTCGGCTGGAAGCCGGTGGGGGGCGATTGTGATGACTTCGGCGTTGTTCGCGGTGTTGCACGCGGGGTGGAGTTCGCCGGCGATCTTCGTGCTTTCGCTGGGGCTGGGTTATGTGTACGAGCGGACGGGGCGACTTTGGCCGGTGATCGTGATGCACGCGCTGTTCAACGCGTTGTCGATCACGCTGACGTTGGTCGGGGCGTAGGCGGTGGGATGAGTGGGGCGGAGTGAATCTGCCGGAGTGAAGCTGGCGGAGTGAATCTGCCGGAGTGAATCTGGCGGAGTGAATCTGGCGGGGTTTGCGGCTAGCATCCCGGCCCATGTCCGATAAGATTGATCAACTGTTGCTTGCCCTTCGTCGCCGTGCGGACCGAATCGTTCCGGAGGCTGAGTTTCGCCAGAAGCTCGAGCGTTCCGCGAAGTCGGGCAAGCCGCTGCGCCTGAAGTTTGGCATGGATCCGACCGCGCCGGATGTGACGCTCGGCCATGCGGTTCCGCTGAAGGCGCTGCGGACGCTGCAGGACGCGGGGCACCTTGCGGTACTGATCATCGGCGACTACACGGCCCGGGTCGGCGACCCTTCGGGAAGGAACTCGACG
>JBBRUM010000643.1:0-1924 GCA_038247815.1 Tepidisphaerales bacterium
GCTGCGAAGAAGTCGGGGCGTGAGGTGACGGTTCCGCGGAAGTGCCTGCCGGGGGAGTCGGACGACATCGACGGAAACGTGGGGCTGCCGGAGGTGGCGGCGGTGTGCCTTACGGCGGCGCGTGAGATCGCCGTACGACTTGACGCGCGGAACGGGAACGGGAAGTACGTGGGGCGGGTGGAGGAGGCGGAGGGGGCGATCAGGGCGCAGGCGGAGAGAGGGAAGGATCAAGGCTGAGGACTGGGGGAAAAGAGAACCGGCCGGAGTTTTGGCTCCGGCCGGGGGGGAATTGCGGGTGGGAGTGTTGAGGGGGGGCTAGGCGACGGTGACGGACTTGTCGAGGTAGACGTCTTGGATGGCGTTGAGGAGTTTGATGCCGTCGGGCATGGGTTTTTGGAAGGCTTTTCGGCCGGAGATGAGGCCCATTCCGCCGGCGCGTTTGTTGATGATGGCGGTGGTGACGGCTTCGGCGGTGTCGGTGGCGCCCTTGGATTCGCCGCCGGAGGAGATCAGGGGCGAGCGGCCCATGTAGCAGTTGGCGAGCTGGTAGCGGACGAGCTCGATGGGGTGTGAGCCCTGGCCGTTTTCGTCGCCGGCTGCGAGCTGGGTGTAGATCTTTTTGTCGAACTTGCCGTAGGAGCTGCCGCCCATGTTCATTGCGACGTAGCCGCCGTTTTTGTCGGCGAGCTTTTGCTTGATGATGTCGGCTTGGATGGTGACGCCGAGGTGGTTGGCTTGGCCGGTGAGGTCGGCGGAGGTGTGGTAGTCGGTGGACTTGCCGTCTGCGCCTTTGACCTTGTAGGCGTCGTTGCGGATGTAGCACCAGAGGACGGTGACCAAGCCGTACTTGTGCGCTTCGGCGAAGGCTTCGGCGACTTCGTAGATTTGGCGGCGGGATTCCTTCGAGCCGAAGTAAACGGTCGCGCCGACGGCGGCTGCGCCCATGTCAACGCACTGGCGGATGTTTCCATAAAGGGTTTGGTCGCCGGTGTTGGGGTAGGAGAGCAGTTCGTTGTGGTTGAACTTGACCAAGAACGGGATCTTGTGGGCGTACTTGCGTGCGACGGACCCCAAGACGCCGTACGTACTGGCGACGGCGTTGCAGCCGCCCTCGAGGGCGAGCCTGACGATCGACTCGGGGTCGAAGTAGGCGGGGTTGGGGGCGAAGGAGGCGCCAGCCGAGTGCTCGATGCCTTGGTCGACGGGGAGGATCGAGACGAACCCGGTGTTGGCTAGGCGGCCACCGCCGAGGATCCGCTGGAAGTTGCACAGGACGGACGGGGTGCGGTCAGACTGGGAGACGACGCGGTCGATGAAGTCCGGGCCGGGGAGGTGAAGCTTGTCTTTGGAGATGCCTTTGGCGTTGTAGTTGAGCAGCGATTCGGCGGACGCGCCGAGGAGAGCGGAATAGTTGCCTGCGGACATGGGATCCTCTTCCTTCTGGGGTGAGATGTGTTGATCGAGATTGGGGCCGTTTCCATGGACCCATGTCGATCGTTGCCCGAACATTCTAAGGATTACGCGGATTAATCCAAGAAGGAATCGAGATGATCGAAGAACGCCGACCGGGCGAGGAGCTTCTCGATACCCCCTTCGCGGGCGAGGGCGATGGTTTGTGCATCGGTGTGAGCGACAAAGGCAACGATTGCAGTCGAGGGACTGCGGCATTTGTACGCGGCGGCGGCTTGGATGGCGCCGGGGAGGTTGGCGTCGAGAATCAGGCGGCGTGCGCCGGGGGTCTGTTCGGCCAAGTTGGCGGGGTTACGGAGCAGGGCCAGCAGCGGGGGATTGGCTGCGGCACGGGCGGTGGCGGTGATCTTCGAGACGAATAGCAGGTCTCGGACGAGAACAAGGAGCATCGGGGGACGATAGGGAGGGTTGTCGGATGTTGGATGTCGGATGGCAGACATAGATGCAGGGGGGA
>JBBRUM010000644.1:0-1909 GCA_038247815.1 Tepidisphaerales bacterium
GGAACCGCTTCCGGGACGGAAGCACGGACTCATGGAGGTATCCCATGATCAGTTTGCTGAGTGATTCACGTGATCCGGATTACACGGAGGATGACACTAACCGACCCTCGGACATGGGTGTCGGGGTCATGCGTATGGAACAGCGAGAATGTCCGCACGTGAATCGGTCCGACACGCGATGTGCCGAGCATCTGACCATGGGTGGACTGGAGTATGCTTACGACCATTGTTTTGCGTCGTTTGAGCATTGCCCAGTCTATCGGGAAATGAGCGCGGAGCAGGGGAGCGGGACGTTGATGGCCGCGAGAGCATTGGGATCGGACGTCGATGCGGGTGTGCTGAACCTTGCGCCACGGCAGGCGGGAACGAAGACTTGGGCGCGGCTTGAAAACAGTGTGGTGGAGCTGACGGTGGGACGGAGGCGGTTGGGAAGTGCTGCGTAAGGGAGAACCATCGCGGGAGGTGCCGGGGGTTGCGGGGGGAGGCGGTGCGCGGGTGGACCGGGGGGAGAGGGAGGTTTCGGGGGAGTTGCGGGGGTTCTTGGCGTATCTGGCGACCGAGCGGGGGCTGGCGGAAAATTCGCTGCACGCGTATCGGCGGGATCTGGCGGACCTCTCTGGGTTTCTGGCGGCGCGGGGGAAGACGATTACGTCGGCTGATGGCTTGGACTATCGGCAGTACCTCCAGGACCAGTCGCGCGGGGGGCAGAGCACGCGGACGGTGGCGCGGCGAGTCGCGGCGATACGGGCGTTTGGGAAGTATCTCGCCGTCGAGGGGGTGGACAAGAAAAAAGACCTCGATCAGCTCGACCGACCCAAGCCGGAGCAGTCGTTGCCGAAGGTGCTGAATCGAAGTCAGGTTGAGAAGCTGCTGGCTGCGCCGCCGGAGACGGACGAGCTGCGGTTTAGGGACGTGGCGCTGCTCGAGCTGTTGTACGCGAGCGGGCTGCGGGCGACGGAGATCTGCGAGCTGACGCTGGGGCATGTGAACATGACGGCTGGGGCGGTGCGGGTGATGGGCAAGGGCGGGAAGGAGCGGGTCGTGCCGATGGGGGAGATGGCGAAGGACGCGCTGCGGCGGTACCTCGGCGGAACACGCGGCAAACTCGAGGGCGGCAAGGGATGGGGTAGGGAGCGGGTGTTTCTGTCGCGAAGCGGCAAGCCACTGGAGCGGGTGGCGCTGTGGCAGATCGTGAAACGGGCGGCGAAGCGGTCGGGGGTGATCAACGAGATTCACCCGCACGTTCTGCGGCACTGCTTCGCCAGCCACTTGGTGGAAGGCGGGGCCGACTTGCGTGTGGTGCAGGAACTTCTCGGGCACTCGGACATTGCGACGACTCAGGTCTACACCCATGTGGACAAGCGCCGGCTGAAGGCCCTGCACCGCCAGCACCACCCGCGGGGGTAGGCGGTTTGGTTCACGAGAGAGATACAGGGGGCGTGGAGAAGAGACGTTGCCACGGACTTTGACGGGCGTGGCACGGACAATGCAAGATAGATTGTATTTACTGCATTTACTTTTATGTTTTCTATTTGGATTGGATGGCATTTGATTGTCCGTTCCAAGTCCGTGAAAGTCCGTGACCACCTGTTATCTCCGCGTTTTTTCGTGCCCTGTGTGGCCCCGCGGTGACCCGGGGCGGGCTACCACGCGGCGGTGTAACAGGGGCCGCTGTCGGAGCAGACGGCGGCGTGGCGGAGACCGGTTGCGGGGTCGATGGACGCGACCATGGGGTTGGGTTTGTAGGTGTCGAGGAAGTGGAGGTCGTGGCCGCGGGCGCGGAGGGTGGAGAGGACTTCGGGGTGGAGGCGGCGTTGGAGGTTGAGTTTGTTGGGGTGGCGGGTGCGGGGGTAGAAGCTGTTGGGCATGGATTCGGTGTAGTGGAAGGGGACGTCGAGGGCTTGCTGGA
>JBBRUM010000645.1:0-1907 GCA_038247815.1 Tepidisphaerales bacterium
CCACCCCCACCGCACCCGGTACCCCCATCTACACCACTTCCCCCGACACCAAGCCACCCGACACGATCCCGCCCGACCCTCTCGCCCGCATTGCCCACCTCGAATCCCAACTCTCCGACCTCCGATCCCTAGTTGCCGAAACCCAACGCCTCGCCACCATCGGCACCATCGCAGCCGTCATCGCCCACGAATTCAACAACCTCCTCACCCCCGTCGTCAGCTACTCCCAATACGCCCTCCAATCCCTCCGCGCCGGCAACCCCGACATGGCCCTGATCGAAAAGGCCCTCACCAAGTCCGCAGCCGGCGGTGAAAAAGCCGGCCGCATCTGCGCCTCCATGCTCGGCCTCGCCCGCGGTCAAGCCGAGTTCGGACAAGTCGAAGTCGCCAAACTCGTCGAAGAAGTACTCTCCGTCCTCGCCCGAGACCCCGGCAAGGACGGCATCGCACTGCGCGTCCAAATCACACCCAACCTCAAAGTCCTCGGCGACCCGGTCCAACTCGAACAAGTCCTCCTCAACCTCCTCATCAACGCCCGCCAAGCGATGCTCCCCCCCAACGGCCGCGGCGGATCACTTACCATTCGCGCCGAACTCGACGTCGACGCAGCCGAAACCACCATCCACGTCACCGACACCGGCCCGGGAATCTCCGCCGAAAACCTCCCCAGAATCTTCGAACCCTTCTTCACCACCAAATCCGCCCCCTCCCGCGGCCAAAACAAAGGTACCGGCTTGGGCCTGGCCATCTGCAAAGACATCATCGAATCCCACCGCGGCCAAATCCTCGTCGAATCCTCCCCCGGAAAGGGCACCACCTTCACCCTCCGCCTTCCCGCCGCCGCCTAACTCCCCGTCCCCTCTTTTTTCTAAACCTCGTCAAAATCGGCATCCCCGTCATACCGCTTCCGCCGCTCCGGCAAATCCCTCAGCACCTCCTCCACCCACTCCTGCACCGAATCGCTCAGCCCATACCCACACTTCCCCGACCACCGCGTCAGACCCCGAATCCGATCCTCTAATTCCCGCGCTGCCTCCCTCCCCTCCCCCGTGCGAAGTCGCTTGTCCAGCGCCCTCATCATCGCCCCCAGCCCTTCCACATACCGTCCCCCCACCTCCGCAACCGCCACCGCCCGCAACCCCAGCTCCACCCCTTCCACCATCAACCCCGATGCCCCAACCGGATCCACTGCGGCCTTGTCATATTCTTTCGCAATCGCCCGCACCTCCGCAAACACCGGCTGGGGATACATCTCCCCCTCCGGAAATAACGCCCGCACCCGCTCCGTATAGGCCGCCAAAACCCCCGCATCCGGCCCAGCCACCGGCGCATATCGCGCATGCAAGAAATCCCGCACCCCCTCATGCCCCTCGTAAAGCTCCTTAAGCAACTTTGTCAGCGCCCCCCGAGGCGCTTTCCCCAACGCCCGTCCCACCTCGCCCCAGCCGCCCAAAACCTTCTTCGCCATCCCCCCACTATACCACCACCCCCTCTCCCCCCGTTGGAGTTCGCCCGCACCCCACTTGTTGAAGGCTGCAGCCTCCAACTCTCTCCTCCGGTAGAGGTCGCCGGCCCCCCCGGCGGGTGAGGGTTCTGGCTACCCGCGATGCCCACCCTCACTTCTCCCGACATACGACCTCTCCCCTGTCTCCGGCCTCTCCACAATATTTCCGTTGAGAACCCAATACCGTCCAACATCGTTGAGTTTGCAAAGGATTTTGGAGGGTTCTGGGGTGGGGGTTTTGTCGGCAGTGGGGGTTGTCGCAGTGGGGATTGTCGCAGTGGGGTTGCCGGCGGGGCGGGTCGCTCGGCGCCTGCAACGGCGGATACGCCAGGTCGGGGCCGGGAGTGGCGGGGCGTGGAACTCAAGCCAGCGGAAGACCAGTTCGATCTGCCAACGCCCGCGA
>JBBRUM010000646.1:0-1906 GCA_038247815.1 Tepidisphaerales bacterium
AACACCGAAACCGGCGAATACCTCTCGCGGGCGTAAGCCGGATTACGGCTTGACGTGACTTGTGTGAGCTTTCCATCGTAAGTAGCCAACCCGCCCACAAATTTTCTCGCCAAGCCAAAGAATTCTCTTGCTTTTGAATTGGGGGGGGGGTAATCCGTGTGAATGAGAAGAAAATGATTTCTTTTGGCGTCGTTGATGTCCGTACCCGCAATGGCGTGCCTTTCCGCGGGGCAGCGTGAGAAGATGCCGGACGGTGTGAGGCCGCTCACGGTGGAGGAGATGCGGGAAGTTCGCGGGTCCGACACGATCGTACCGGGCGGAGTCTGTGTGATGGGGACGCCGTGCCTTGTCGGAGGTGGCGGATTCGGCCCGATCGCTTGTACGCTGCCCAACTGTACGTGGCAGGGAAGTCCCGTCTGCGGCTACACTCTTGGGGCTCCGCTTGTCCACAACATCTGCTCTGAGGCCGTTGGCAAACTCCCCGGGCTGGGATGCACAGGGCGGAACATTACTGGCTGTTTCAATACGTTTACATGGTACTGCACAGCGTTGCCAAACGGGCCTGTGTTTACCTGTAATTGCGTGAGTGGCACTCCAGTTCTCTCGGGACAGCTGGCGATTTGCTGGTAGCTTGCAATCGCGTCTCGGCGAAGTGTGAATGAGTTCCAGTGCCCTCCGATTTGAAAGGAAGGCGTTTGTGAAGTGCGAAACGTTCATCAGTTCTGCGTTTGATTTAGGGCGATGCACCACAATAGCCGTACTCTTTTTCGCTTTTTCCAGCACAGAATCATTTGGAATTTCGCCAGTACCCGAAGAGATCATCGCAGCAGTTAAGCAGCAAGAAACCTGCTTCTTGTCTCTGAAGCTGAGCGGGGTGCGTGTTCGTTCTTTTACTTCGGGCTCTGTTGATGGTCCATGGGAAAAATCACTTCGATTGATTGATGGTGACGTCTGGATTAATGCGTCAAGGGGTGGTTTATACAGATTCAAGATCAACCGTGAAGTGTCGCCTTGGGAGCAGGGTGTTGCCCCTGCAATCGAAAACTCCAAAGACTTGAGCTTTGACGGCGAACAAGAACGCGGGGTGACGCATTCGGCGAGACACCTTGGTTCGGACGGTGGCTTGCTGCCCGGAGTGGACTCTTCTGTTCAGTTTCCAGCTCGAATCGCATTGGTCACGGGTGTTTCGGAGCAACTTCGGCGTGTTCAACCCTATGCGATGATGTTCCACGCACGCACTTCGATTTGCTTCTTTTATGATAATCTACCGCAAATGACGCCCTTGTCGGATGAGTTGGAGCGCATGCGACTTGCGGACCGCATGTATGTCGACGTTCCCGATGCATCTTCGCCGAACGTCGTACGTGTGATGGCCCGCAAGGACGGACTTGGTCGACAGTTGTTCCTGGACTCGACTCGCGGATACGCGCTTTTGCGATATGTCGAGACTGCCCCACCCGACGCTGGTGGTCATGTAACCCGGATGGGTTCCGTTGAGCTTTTCAAGGAGATTCAGCCTGGGGTATTCTTTCCATTGAAGTCCACCGTCATCGAACAAAACTTCGGTTCGACCTCCAGCAAATTCATCAAGTACGTCTCCGAGGCCGAAGATGTCGTCGTCGACGATACCCTCGACGGCACGGCGTTCTCGTCGCCGATCCCCGACGGCTATCTCGTCACCGATCACATCTCCAACGAAGTTTACCGCGCAGGTTCGGGTCCGAATGAACGGAGAGTCGCGATCTCGGGCGTTGTCAAGCAGGGCAAAGCGGTCTTGGGCGCGTCGCAGACGGACAACACGACCCCGTCCAAACCGGCGTGGAACTCGATGGCGGCGTTGTTGGCTGTGGTCGGCGGGATACTACTTGTCGGATTTTGGGTGATTCGTTCGCGGCGTCGAAGTTCT
>JBBRUM010000647.1:0-1905 GCA_038247815.1 Tepidisphaerales bacterium
CGGTGCGCTATGATTGGACCCGACGGCATGAGTTAACTTTGCACGGTGTCGTCATCGAATGATGATGGGAGCGGAAATGGGTGTTCCTTCAACTGTGTTTAGGGCGGTGGGCGCGGTGATGCTCATGGCGTGCCTCGCCTCGAGCGACAAGCCCGGTCGCATCACGACGACACCCCCGCCGACCGGCGCGTCGCACGCCATCCCAGCCGGGTCGCTTGGCGCCGGGGAGATCAATCTCCGCAACACGGTGACCGTCGAGGTGGTGCGGCGCGTGAAAGAATCGGTGGTCTACATCTCGACCGAGAAGATCGTCGCCCGGTCCGTCTCGCCCTTCGGCGGCGATACGGTCTTTGGCAACATCGGCCGCCAGACGGTGATGGAGCGGCGCAACTCGCTGGGCTCGGGGTTTGTCATCCACGAGTCGGGGTTTGTGGTTACCAACAACCACGTGGTCGACCGCGCCCGGCAGATCTCCGTCCAACTCTCCAACGGTAAGACCTTCGCCGCCGAGGTCGTCTCCACCGACCCCGACGCCGACCTCGCCATCCTCAAAATCGACACCCCCGAGCCCCTTAAACGCCTCGAACTCGGCGACAGCTCCGACCTGATGATCGGCGAGCCGGTCATCGCCGTCGGCAACCCCCTTGGATATTCGTACTCCGTCTCGACCGGAATCGTCTCCGCGATCCACCGCGAGATCCAAGCCTCCCCCGACAAAGCCGCCCTCTCCGACCTCGTCCAGACCGACGCCGCGATCAACCCCGGCAACTCCGGCGGCCCGCTGCTCAACGCCTACGGACAGGTCATCGGAATCAACACCGCGATTCGCGGCGACGCGCAGAACATCGGCTTCGCCATTCAGGTCAACAAGCTGCGCGACCTCATCCCCGCGCTGATGGACCCAGCCAACGTCCGCAAGATCGAGCTCCCGGTGCAGTTCGTCGAGCGCCGCACGATCACCCCCCCGGCCACGATCAAAACTGTGGTGGAACTGGTCACCCCCGAAGGCAACCTCCCGGTGCAGACCATCGACGGACGCACACCCCGCGACATCGTCGATGCCTACGTGCAGCTTCTGCAATCCGACCTCACGCAGAACATTGAAGTCGTCGCCGGGGGCAAAAAGGTCGTCGTCTCCGGCAAGGCAGCCCCCGTGCCCGACGCAGTCGCAGCCGCCCGCCGCCGACTCGGCCTTACCGTCGAACCCGTCACCCCCGCCATGGCCGAGCGAACGGGCCTGAAGATCGAAGACGGAATGCTCGTCACCGAGATCGTCCCCAGATCCGTCGCAGAGCGTGCCCAGCTTCAGCCGGGAGACGTGATCTTCCAGGTCGACCTCTCCCGCGTGCGAACACTGGAAGACTTCGGAAACCTCGTCACCCGCCTCCCCGCCAAGGGCGACGTGCGGATCGGGATCCTTCGGGGAGACTCGGTGGGGTACGGAACGCTTCGGCTATAGCACGCTGTGGAGTACCGCGGCGACGATCTCGACCTGCCGGGCCGGTTCGATGCGTTCGATCGGCGCGACGTGAATGAACCCCGTCCGGGTGGTGGGCAGGCGTATCGTGCCGAGCAAATAAAGGTAGTTGCAGAGGTAATCGCCCGCGTTGTCAGACTCGGCAGCGCCGTCCGGAAGATTGATTATTCCGGTGAACAATCGGCCCTCGACGCTGGCGGGGGCCGCGGTGTCGATAACCCCCTGCCTCCGGCCAACCCCCCGGACGTCCACCCTCGCCCCCGCCTGATTGCGGGCGATTCGTTCAACCCGCACCACCCCCGCCTCTTCCGCGACGCCGAGCATCAGCCATACGTCCGGAGGCGCATCCTCCAGCCCGTCCAGCAGCGCCTCAGCCGCCGCGAAGCTCACTTCCACCGGCTTAAACCGCGCCCCCAGCCGCCGCGCCA
>JBBRUM010000648.1:0-1904 GCA_038247815.1 Tepidisphaerales bacterium
AGGCGCCTCGCCCGATGCGCTTTACGCCCGGGGTCTGGGCACCTTCATGTCGTATTCCGGCGTGCCGCTCGCGTTCGGGATCGGGTTCGGCTTGCTCGCGTTTTCGAGCTTCGTCTTCGACACCCTCGACGTCTGCACCCGACTCGGGCGGTACGTCCTGCAGGAGATGACCGGCCTGCGGGGTAAGCTCGGCGGCGCGATCGCCACCGTGCTCACCCTCCTCCCGCCCGGCGTCTACCTCGTCACCGCCAAGCCCGGCGCATTCCGCACCTTCTGGACGCTCTTCGGCACCTCCAACCAGTTGCTCGCGGCGCTGACGCTCGTGGGCGTCTCGGTCTGGCTATACCGCACCGGCAGGCCGGTGCTTTTCGCCCTCGTCCCAGCCGGTTTCATGCTCGTCACCACCACAACCGCGCTGGTCCTCAACCTGTACTCGCACCTGAAGCAGTACCAATCTTCTGCCTCGCCCGAAGTCACCGCCTCAGCCGTGCTCAACGCCTCCATCGCCCTCACCCTCCTCACCCTCGCCGCGATCGTGGCCACCGAAGCCGTCCGGGTCCTCCGCCGAGCCCGTTCAGCCGTTGCGACGTCGCCGGCGTAACCTCCACTACACATGTCGAACCAGTTCCGACGCCGGGTAACGCACCTTCTTCCCCTTCGCGTACTTGTCCCCCGCTGAACGGTATCCCAAAGCACACGCCACCGTCGTCATATACCCCTCAGCCGGTAACCCCAACAACTCGTCAAATCCCCCCGGGCTGATCCCTTCCATCGGGCAGGCGTCCACATGCAACACCGCCGCCGTGTGCATCAGAAACCCCAGCGCAATGTAAACCTGCCGCGCCGCCCAATCTGCCGCGTCGAACGACGGGTTGTTCACAAATCCGACCATCATCCCGCGATAGCCGTCCAACGCGCCCGCCGGAATGCCTCGCGCGGCGTACGTGGCGTTGAGCAGCTTGTCGACATCGGCTACCCCAATGTCACGCTTCCGTGCCAGCACCACAAAATGTGAGCAGTCCGTCACCTGCGGCTGATTCCACGACAACGGAAGCAGTTTCGCCTTGACCGCTTGGTCGGTGACCACGACGAACCTCCACGGCTGCATCCCGAAGCTGCTCGGCGAGAGAATCAGCGACTGTTCGAGCTGAGTCCACGTAGCTGCGGGGATGGTTTTGGTCGGGTCGAACGCCTTCGTCGCGTATCGCCAGTTGAGGTCGGAAACTACGTCATTTTGCTCGGACATCGGATGCTCCTTGAATTACTTGGTCCAACAATCAAATGCACAATAGCACCAACCGATGACGTCGGTCAACCCTTCGCCCGTTGCAGCCATTGACCCCTCGGCGCACAATCCCCGTCATGTCGCTACTAACGTCCGCCGTGTCCCTGCTGGTTGCTGTTCTCCTTCTTTCCGGCTGCGCGACGAAGTCAGTCGATTCCTCTCCCCCGTCTGCCTCAGCCGGCAGGGTCGACGGGACGGTGTACTACATCGCACGGATCGCCCTACCCCCGACGACCACACTCTCCGTCAAACTCCTCGACGTCACCGACTCGACCAAGCCGGTCGTGATCAGCGAAGAAAAACGCGTCATCGGAATGCTCACACCTGCCCCGTTCGCCTTGAAATTCAGCCCCGCCAAGATCAAATCCGACCGCGTGTATCAAGTCCGTGCGAAGCTGGACGCCGAGGGCAACATCTGGACACACGAACAGCAATATCCCGTGCTCACGGGAAACACCCCAGCCTACGTGGAGATCCGCGTGTCGCCCCTGCGGAGTCAGCGGTAAAAGTCGCCGCGAGTATTGGGTTTAGGGTACGGATATCGGATATCGGGTGTCGGGTAGTGGCTACCTGGTAGCTGGTAACTGGTTGCTGGTTGCTGGGCCGGGGTCGGGTGGGG
>JBBRUM010000649.1:0-1900 GCA_038247815.1 Tepidisphaerales bacterium
GAGGTTGGGAGGGGGCGATGAGGAAGAGATTGGTGGCGAGACTGGCGGCGACGACGGCTGCGGTTTCGACGCGGAGGACGGTAGAGCTGAAGGTGGCGGCGGCGAGCCCCGCCGAGGACATGGCGAGCTCTTCTTCCGGGGTCCAGCCGCCTTCGGGGCCGATGAGGATGTAGGGGGGTGAGGGGAAAACGAAAAGGCCGGCGGCGGGGATCGCCCCGGGGGTGGTCGAGCCGAACCAGCCGGGGGAAGCGCCAACTGCGAAGGTGGCGAGGAGGTGAGGGAGGGGGGTGAGCTGGCCGATGGACATGACGCCGCGGGAGTGACTTTGGCGGGCGGCTTCCTGGGCGATGCGATCCCAGCGGAGGCGTTTTCCCTCGCCCCTGGGGAGCACGACGGACCGGGCGGTGTCGAGGGGAATCCACTGGCGGACGCCGAGCTCGGCTAGCTTTTCGACAAGCCAGTCGGCTCGCTCGCCCTTGGGTATCGCCGACGCGACGACGCCGTCCCACCCCGACCGGGGTGCCCCATCCGTGGGGGGGGAAACGAGGGATATGTCCAGACTTGGGGGGTCGGTGCGGAGAGTTGCGGTGGCGGTTGCGCCGTGGGCGTCGAAGGCCTGAAGGACCGTGCCATCGCCGAGGCGGAGGACTTGGATCAGGTGTTTGCGCTGTTCGGGCGTGAGTGGGGTGGTGCCGGGGGTGAGGTGAGTGAGGAAGACGCGGCGCATGGTGTTTGTGGGGGGGAGGTGCGAAAGGCGGGGGTGGGTGGGGACGATGGAGGGAGGCGGGTGGAGTGCTTTTGGGATTCTGGGGTGTGAGTAGGCGTGGATTCGGTTGAATCTGTGGGGAGTTCGGTCCGATAAGGGATGGGGAGGGCGTTGGTGGAGGCGGTACGTACTTTAACAGGCGGCAGAGGCCATGGCGACGGGTCGTTCGGTTGGTACAGGTTCGAGGTCGGCTTTGGGAGCGACCGGTGTGGGTGATCGGGTGGGGAGTGCGCCGGTGCGGAGTGCGGGGGATGGGGGTGGTGCGGGGGGTGGCACGGACGATTTGTTGTCGAAGCTGGCGTCGGAGGAAATTGATAGGTTGTTGGCGGAGGAAGTGGAGGACTTTCCGGGTGGAGTAGAGAGCGGCACGGACGCGTTGGCGGATGCGGTAGCGGCGGAGGAGGGGGGGCGAGTCGCGGAGCTCCTGGCAGGGGAGGTCGAGCGGGATGTTGTGAATGCGGTGATTCGGGGGGCGGGGGGCCAGTTGCCCGTGGATGGGGTGGTGGGGGGGAAGGAGGCCGGTGGGCAATTGAAGGAGGCGGTTGCCGCGCCGGTGTCGTCAGGGCAGGAGTTGCGTGAGCCTGCCAAGGCGGCGGCGGCCATTGAGACGGTGGCGGGCGGCGGGAAGGTGACTGGGAAGAAGCTTGAGGCGTTGTCTTCGGAGCTGCCGAAAGCGGGCGCTGCGGGTCGGGCGGCGGAGGGGGCGGTGGTGGTCGAAGCGGCCGAGCCGGCAGCGGTTGCACCGACGGGCGGGGCTGATGGGAAGCTGAACGCGGGAGAGCTGGATGCGCTCTTTGTGGAGTCGGCAAAAGGAGACATTGAAGCGTCGGCGGTGGTCGAGGTGGCCAAGCCTGTGGCGACGGCCAAGCCTGTCGCGGCGGCGGAAACGGTGGACGCGGGGGAGATTGATGCGTTGTTCGCGGAGCTGACGAATGGGGGTGGTGGTGCGGCGGCGGTGGTCGAGGTGGCTAAGCCGGTGGCTTCAGTCATGCCTGCCGCGGCGGCGGAGACGGTGGACGAGGCGGAGATTGATGCGTTGTTCGGGGAGCTGACGAGTGGGGATGGTGGTGCGGCGGCGGTGGTCGAGGGGGCCAAGCCTGTGGCTTCGGTCATGCCTGCCGCGGCGGCGGAGAC
>JBBRUM010000650.1:0-1900 GCA_038247815.1 Tepidisphaerales bacterium
CCGGGACGACGCATGATCGTGCACGAGCACAACCGCCGGGTGCCGAGTCGTGAGTATTTCGTCCTTTTGCTCGAGCACGCGCCTCGCGTCGACCACCGGGACCAGCCACCCCTCGGAAACCACTCCGTCGGTCGCCACCACTTTGACCTTCTCGAAGTACAACCCCAGCGACGACGGGTCGGCGAGCATTTGGACCCTCGCCGGATGCGTCGACGTGTAGACGAGCGTCCCGACGATCACCGCCAGGACGAAAGGAACCGCAGCCAGTCGGTATACCAACCCCCGGGCGAACCGGACGAGCGGGGAGTGCTCCTCGGCTTCGTGGGGGCGGGTGAGCAGCGGAATAGGCGTGAAGGCGATACGGACGAGTCTGCCGAGGGTGGCGACGGCCCGGCGGAAAAGACCGGGCCTGGGTGGGGGCGGACCGTGCGCGCCGGCTTCAAGGTGGACGGAGGGATTTAAACTTGGCCGTTCCATACATCACGGGGCGGAACGAAAACGGTGGATCTTGACTGGAGTGTTGTGCGCGGAGCAGACCTCCCAGTCCAACAGGTGACCTACGATTGAATCGGTTGGTCGGGCAAGTGGAATAAGTGGCGCGGCGGGAAAAGTCTTCCCAAGATGTGAGCCGGAGAGGCGTGGAGGGGGGCGGGTCTGCGAAATTAGGTACAAGCAGCGGAAATTCTTGACCGCATGCGATGCGCGGTTTAGGTTTGGCCGGAATCGACGATCGACGGCGCACCCGGGTCCCATAACGTGCTTAGAATGCTCTCGGGGGGCGAGTCGGTCGTTGAATTCGCGGCGCGTCACGTTCGGAGGTGGAAGACTCCGACGGCGGTTCCGCGGGGGTGCACGTGTTACGGGTGGGAAAGGCGGTTGAGCAAGCCATGGCAAAGGGCAAACACTCTGCGGCGCTGTTCGAAGTTATCGGCAAGAGTAAGGGTATGAGGCCGGAGCCCCAGAAGGGTTCCCTCAGCACGCCGAGGTGGTGGTTCAAGGGCGGGAAGGGCCAGGATCAGGCAGCCGTCGTGCCGGTCGTCGCCACACCGGCACCCGCTCGAGCGCCATCGTCCGTGCCGCTGGCTGCGCCTGTGCCCGTGGTTGCGGAGAGAGCCCCGGCGGCACCATCAATAGCCGCCCCCTCCGACGAAACCAAACCCGAGCGGGCGGCCCGAGCCTTGGGCCCGATGTCGGCCCTGCCGCGCGTGGCGGCGGTAGCAGCGGTGACTGAGGACGACGTTGAAACCCGCCCGGCCCCTTCCAAAGTGCACGTCCAAGCCGGCGCAGCCCCGTCTTCCGCGGCTGAAGAAGGGCCGAAGAAAGTTCACGTCGATCCGGACCGCCAGGAAATCCGGATGCGACTGTCGTACACCTCGGCGATCGTGGTGGTCTTCGCGCTCGCGGTAACCGTCGCGCTGGCCGTGGTCATCGGAAACAGGCTCGGCGGCGGATGGGGCACAGCCGACCTCAACGCCTCGACGGCCGAGCTGCTCAACGGCCCCGCCAACCCCGCCGTGCTCAACGCCAAACCCGGACAGGGCCGGTCTGCCCCGGTGTACAACGACCCCGTCGGGCTGGGCGCGACCGAAACCCGCTCGCCGCTGAGTGAGATCCCCCGAACCCCCCAGACCGCCGATGGACGCACTGCCCAGCCGGCAAGCGCGAAGTCCCCCGGCGTGAACGCCATTCCACCGACGACGGCCGGCCGCGTGCCCCGTGTCGTTGGAATCAACTACTTCATCGTGCAATCTTACCCCGAAGAAGCCGACGCCCGCGCGGTCGTCGAGCTCCTCGCCCAAGCTGGCGTCCCGACCACCATCGAACGCGGATTGGTCGGGTACCCCAAGTGGAACATTGTTGTCACGTCACAGGGCTTCACCTCACTCCGAGCCCCAGAAGC
>JBBRUM010000651.1:0-1898 GCA_038247815.1 Tepidisphaerales bacterium
CCCTCGCGGGTGAGTGAGGCCTCGAAGTGTCCGCCGGTTCCGGGGCGCAGCCAGGTGCCCATGTGCTGGTTCACGCCCAGGGGCCGATCCACCTCGGAATACAGTGCGGTCTGGCGGTGGGCTACGGGGTCGCAGCAGTCTGAGCGGCGGAGGACGCGGTCGTGGTTGCCCGTTCGAAGCCAGTACTTGAGCATTGGCGACTCGGCGGCCAGCTTGCGATAGGGCTCTGCGAAGTCGGCAAGGGCGTCAGTGTCGGGTCTTCGAATCGACAGGTGACGGCGCCGGGTGGGTTCGGTGAAACCGACCCAACAACCGTCGGCGACAAAGAAGGGTTGGAGCAGGTCGAGCGCGGAGTTCATGAGGGCGGCGAAGGTTCTGGCTTGGTGGAGCGTGTCGAGGTGCTCGGCCAACAGGGAGAGCTCGCGGCGTGAGAAGGGCAGATCGGCAAGCTCGCGGTGCGGGGTTCCCATGGGATGTGGTTGGGGAGATCCGGTCGGCGATTGGGGCGAGGGCGGGGCCGAGGCGGAACACTGTTGAAGGTAACACTGATGGTTTTGGTGGTCAATGAAAGAATTGAACGCCTAGGGGTTTATGGCGCGTCCGAAGAGTGGAATTGGCGATGACGGACGTGTGTGGCGGTAAGCTGGAGGAGAGGGGGGAATTGAACGTGTGCCAACGGTGGGATGGGGTGGGGTGTATGGAGGGGAAACTTAAGGAAGAACGTTGAGTGAATTATGGATTTGTCACCCTGCTGGATTGTGTGATTGGTTGATTTCTGGCGGTTGGGGAGGTGGAGGCGGTGGAGGTGCCGAGGCGGGAGAAGTTGACGATTATGGAGCGGGGCGGGCGGTGGCGCTGATGACTCCGGGGATCAATATTGGCAATACGTTGGAGAACACGGCGCGGTGGGAGACGGGGTGGGGCAATCCGCTGATTACGCGGGAGTATGTGCAGCGGCTGGCGGGACTGGGGCTCCAGACTGTGCGACGTCCGGTGGCGTCGGACACCTATGTGGAGAATGGGCGGATCACAGCTCAGCAGTTTGAACGGGTGGCGTAGGTGGTGGGGCGCGTTGCGGA
Source organism: Tepidisphaerales bacterium (assembly GCA_038247815.1). GTDB lineage: Bacteria > Planctomycetota > Phycisphaerae > Tepidisphaerales > Tepidisphaeraceae > JBBRUM01. The sequence goes on from JBBRUM010000651.1 coordinate 1,080, forward strand.
TGCGGGGATGTTTTCTGTGGTGAACATTCATTGGGACGGCGGCTGGATTGATTCGGGGTCGAAGGAGAAATTTCCGGAGACCTATGCGACGTTCACGCCGGCAGCCGATCCGAAATTTCGGTCGTACTGTGAGCAGATTGCGCGGTACTTTGGGGGGGAGGAACGAGAAGCTGATCTTCGAGGGGCTCAATGAGGAGACGCAGTTCGAGGGGAGGGCTCGGCTGAGAAGGCGTTTGCGATGTTGACGCGGGTGAACCAGATTTTCATTGACACTGTTCGGGGGACTGGCGTGGGAACGACGCAGAGCGGCTGTTGATTGTGGCGGGCTACAAGATTGACATACGGGAGACGCTGCGGGGTGAGTACAAGTTGCCGGTGGATACGGTTGCGAACCGGCTGATGTTGTTGATTCACTACTACACGCCGTGGACGTTCGTGGGGATGGAGAAGGACGAGCCGTGGGGAAAAGTGCGCACGACGTGGGGATCTGAGGGGGATTGGAAGAAGCTCATCGAATTGTTTGACGATCTGGCGAGCTTTAGCCGGAGGCACAGCATTCCCATCTTCCTGGGTGAGTTCTCAGTTGCATCGCGGAAAGAGAAGGCGTCGGGCGTGGTGTAGACGAACTTTGTGTTTCAAGCGGCGGTGAGTCGGGGGATGGTGCCGGTGCTGTGGGACACTGGTGGGGCGGTGTCGCTGTACCCGCCGGATGCGCCGACGGAGGAACTTGCGGACATGATGGCGCTGTGGAAAGCACCGGCGGCCAAGCCGTGATCCCACGGGGCACTAAGCAACGCGAACTTTGAGAACGACTTTGCG
>JBBRUM010000652.1:0-1897 GCA_038247815.1 Tepidisphaerales bacterium
CATAATCTTGTATGTGCTTAATTCTGAAGCGATTACAATTTCTACGTTCTGTAAATTTCTGGAGGACAAATATATATTTTTATTTGCTTCCGGTAACACAATTAGCAATTTTTTATCACTAATACCGCCCGCCGCCCCCGCTCCCCCGAGCTTCAAACTTAGCAGCCACTGCGCCCCAAACTCCACCACAATCCCTCCCGCCAGCAGCCACAGCGGCGCATAAAAATCACGAACCTTGTCCTCCAACGCCTCCCCGCCCACCTTCTTCCCCTCATACCCCAACGGCATCACCGCCCGCACCTCGGCCTTCGCCCGGGCGCTCTTCACCGGCCTCGCCAGCCCCTCGTCCTTCAACTCATAGATGTCATCACCCATCCCCCCATCCTCTCCCCCCAGCCCCCCAAACGCCATTCAAATCCACCCCGCCCTTGAACCGCCCGCCCCCTCCTGTCACCCTACCCCCACCCATGCTCCCGCACCTCCTCCTTACCCTCTCCCTCCTCACCCTACCCCAGCCACCCGCCCTCCCCTCCGCCTTCGAAAACCTCCCTCAACCCTCCCCGTCTACAAACGACGCCACCACACTCACCTCACTCAAGAAAAACCAGCCCCACACCTTCCCCTCCATCACCCGGCAAGCCCCCGCCTTCGTCCTTCGCAACCTCCGCAACACCACGCTCGATCTCACCGGCGTGACCCTCGTCGGCAACCCGATCCCCGGCACCCCCGACACCTTCACCGGCGTCGCGATTCTCATTGAAGACTGCGAAAACCTCACCCTCACCGGCCTGACCGCCCGTGGGTATCAGATCGCAGTCCTCGCCCGCAACTCTCCCGGGCTCACCATCACCCGCTGCGACTTCTCCAACAACTACGCCCCCCGTCTCTTCTCCACTCCCCTCACCGAAGACAACCGCGACTGGCTTTCCTTCCACCACAACGACGACAACCAGTGGCTCGCCCTCGGCGCCGCCATCTACCTCGACTCCTGCCCTTATCCCACCATCACCTGGAACCGAGCCTCCGGCGGGCAAAACGGCCTGCTCCTCTCCCGCACCGACAACGCCCTCGTCCACTCCAACACCTTCCACTACCTCTCCGGCGTCGGCATTGGTTTGTACCGCTCGAGCTTCAACGCCGTCATGCACAACCGCCTCGACTATTGCGTCCGCGGATACTCCCACGGCGTCTATTCCCGTGGCCAAGACTCAGCCGCCCTCCTCGTATACGAGCAATCCAGCAACAACCTCTTCGCCTACAACTCCGCCACGCATTCCGGCGACGGTTTCTTCCTCTGGGCCGGCCAAACCACCATGGACACCGGCCAAGGCGGTTGCAACGACAACCTCGTCTACGGAAACGACTTCTCCCACGCACCCGCCAACGGCATCCAAGCCACCTTCTCCCGCAACTACTTCCTCTCCAACCAAATCGACGACTGCGACCACGGCATCTGGGCCGGCTATTCCTTCGACTCACTCATCCTCGCCAACACGCTCTCCGCCAACCGCGTCGGAATCGCCATCGAGCACGGCCAGTCCAACACCATCCTCGCCAACCACCTCGCCTCCAACACCACCGCCATCCGCCTCTGGGCCCGCCCCACCCAGCCGCCCGACTGGCCCTACCCCACACTCCGCGACACCGCCTCCCGCCACCACCTCCTTTCCGGCAACACCTTCGCCGGCAACGCCGACCTCGTCCTTCAACGCACTACCGAAGTCTCCCTCCACGGCAGCGTCAACCTCCGCCCCGACGCCCACTCCACCTTCACCCGCCTCCCCGATCCCGCCCCCGTTCCGGACCTCGCTAGCTGGACGCCCCCCCATATCCCCTGCGCCCAAAATCCTTTTCTCACCCGCACCGCCACCCGCGGCCGACACACCATTCTCATCAC
>JBBRUM010000653.1:0-1897 GCA_038247815.1 Tepidisphaerales bacterium
AGTCGAGCACTTCGCCGTCGCAGTTGAAGTCACCGATGAAGGTGAAGTCGGCTTCGGTGCGGTCAGGGAAGAGCGCGATGAGGCTGGAGAAGTCTCCGGTGAGTGCGCTGACGAAGAGCTGGATGTCGGAGTCGAGCACTTCGCCGTCGAAGTTGAAGTCGCCCTTGAGGAAGGCGGGCGCGAGGGAAAGGCCGTTGATGATGTAAGTGCCGGTGTCCAGCGACTCTCCCGAGGAGGTAACGCCCCAGCCTTCCGAGTTGAACCGCATGTTCCAACCGCCGACAGCGACAAAGTAAGTGCCGGCCGCGAGGTCGGGGACAGTGAGGAGACTTAGGAACCCGTCTCCACTGTCGTCATCGGAGGCGACCCGGGTTCCGTCGGAGCGGTAAAGACCGAGTTCTGTGTCGTTGTCACCGCTGAGGGTTGAGCCATTGGTGTCGATGGAAAAGTTCCCGCCCGCGAAATCGAACTTGTACCAGTCCACCTCGGTCAGCGCGCTGATGTTCCCGGTGAGGCTACCGCCCGGGGTCGCGGCGGTGGATACGGGTGCGATGACGCCGGCTGCTGGAAGCGGGTCGGAGGGATCGGAGACGTGGAATGCGTCGATCCCGAGTGAGTTGCTGTTCAAACCGTCCGGACCGGCGTCCGTAACCCAGTACCGGAAGGCGAACCGGCCGTTAAAGGCGGAAGGGAGAGTCGCTTGGAACCGGGTCCAAGTGGTGGGGTAGTCGGGGTTGAGTTCGGGGGAGATCGAGAGCAGGAGGTCGGTGAAGTCGCCGAAGTCGTTGGATGTGGTTCCGACATTGGCGCCGCCCGTCGGGCTTGCACGGAGTTCGAGGCGGTCTGGGAACGCATTGTCGAAGCTGCGGGTGACGAAGCTGACCCGCGAGCCGGCTGGGGCGTTAATGATGGGGGTGACGAGGAAGTTGTTGATTTCCGCGAGGCCCGCACCGCTGTTGAAGTTCACGCCCGCGTAAGCGTCGTTGGTTCCGTTAAAGGATGGAAAATTGGAGGGGAAGCCCTGAAACCAACTGTTGATACCAAGAGGCTGGGAGTTGTTCTGGGTGGACCAGCCCGCAGGGAGGGATGTGAAGAACCCCGTGTTAAACGATTCACTTGCATAGACGGTGGCGAATGCGGAATTCGCGCCGGCCAAGGCCGCGGCGGCGAAGATGCCGGAGGCGATCAGACGAGATTTCTTGTTTTGAAAACGCACGGTGTTCTCTCCTGTGAAGGTGTAAAGGCAAGGGATGGCACTGCGGAACCGGCAGCGCCCGATCGGGGGGACAAAGAAATCATCACAACTGGGGTTTCAGGCATGCGTGTGCTGCCACCACGACAACATGCCCGGTGAAGCTCTCCGTAAACGAGTTGTCCAACACTCAGGGGATCGGCAAGTCACCTGCGCTCGCCTGCGACATTCGGTTGGACGGGACAACATCGTCCCCCACCGGGCTGCCGCGCGCATTCTCAAGCCGAATCCCGTTCTCAAGACCAACTCGTGGAGTTCCACCTTCGAGAGCTTCTGCGCTCATGTAATACACACCGCTACGTTACCACCAGCTTGTGATTGAACTACCTCTCCCTCTTTTAGGGCATCGAAACGACGCCAATCGGTTCCGCTACTGAAACTAACCCTTTGCTGGCGCGTTGACAACTGATCTTTTGGATAAAATCACTGCGTTTTCAGTGGTGATTATTAAATACAAACCGTTGGGTCGAGATTGATCCACGGTTTAAGTGCGTACAGATTGCCCATTTTTACAGGGAAAAAACGCTACGGTTGGGGTAAATGCAGCGTTCGCCCCTGCCCACGTGCGCAGGTCGAGTGGAACTTTTCAGTTCACCTGCGGTGACGGGCGAGGAGCAGGCCGATGGGGGCCAGGAGGGAGAGTGC
>JBBRUM010000654.1:0-1888 GCA_038247815.1 Tepidisphaerales bacterium
ACTTCTGCCTTTGGAGAACTGGTTCCGGCCGTGCTGGATGCGCAGGTGCCTCTGGTAGCCGAAGTCCACAAGGCCGTCGTAGCCCCTCCAGTCATCGGAGTGGACGACGAGTTCGGGTTTGATTCTGTGTCGAATCACAGCCAAAAGACTCTTCTTCGAACAGTCGGGAACCATCTCGGTGTACACGTTGCCGTTCCGTTTGAAGATGCCGAAGTCGATGGACTTGCCGCCGGCCCCCGGCCGCGCTTGCTGCGCACGCGAGGGGGGCCGAAGTAAGGCTCGTCGATCTTGACCTCTCTGGTTCTTATCGGTCTCCGCTTTTCGCACTTCATGGCCGGGAGCTCGTGGAGGCGAAGGTCAATGTCGTTGACCGACCGTACCGAGACGCCCGTTAGCACTAGAGCGCGGGATCGGTCGAAAGTCCTTTGTTCTCATTGATCTGCCTTTGTTCTTTGGATCGAGAACGTGGACTCCGCGCTGTAGTGTTAGACGCGCGGAATTCGAGGGCGTGAGGTCGAGGGCGAAGGGGCGGAGAATCTGGCGGAAAAGAAGGGCATTGAACTTCGAGGTTTTGAAGTCGCAGTTTCGCGCGGTGGCGTTGAGGTAAAGTTTACCTCAGGTTGTGAGTTTGCTTTCTGGGCTCAAAACAGAAGCCGCCGGTCTCCCGACTGAAGACCGGCGGCGACGCTCTGTTGTGGGGGTGAGTTGTTGTTGGGGTGAGGGGGCTAGGGGGGGTTAGGCGCGGCGGCGGCGGGTGAGGAGGGGGAGGGCGGGGGCGAGGAGGGCGAGGGCGGAGGGTTCGGGGATGAAGGTGATGGTGGTGCCGGAGATGTTGGCTTGGGCGTTGGGGGAGAGGGAGAGGTTCAGGACGTTGGCGAGGGAGTAGTTGGAGCTGAGCGAGCGGGCGAAGGGTGCGGTGATGTCGTTGTTGAAGCTTTCCAGGAGTGCGCCGGTGCTGAGGAACGACTGGAGGGGGGTTGAGGTGGCGGTGGCGGGTTGGCCGTTGTTGGCGTCGGCGAAGGATTGGAAGGAGACGGGCATTCCGGCTGCGTTGCCGGAGATGGTTCCGCCGATGGAGCTGAGGAGTGTGAGGAGGTCGCCGGGGTTTCCGGGTGCGGAGTAGTCGGTGGCGGAGAGGGTGATTTTGAGGGGGTCGGCTGAGCCGTTGTTACGGATGGAGATGGTGGTGATTTGGAGGACGCCGTTGCTGGCGGTGCCGGGGCTGTTGGAGACGCCGACGTTGGTGGTGAGTGTGTAGCCGTTGACGGTGATGGCGGTGTTGTTGACGAGGGAGCTGCCGACGACGGTTTGTGAGAAGGCGCCGGACTCGACGGTGAGCATGACGGCGGCTTGGGTGGAAGCGGCGAGGGACAGGATGGCGGCTGCGGCGAGTGTGGCGACGGTCTTCATGGGGGATCTCTCTCTAGGGGTACGATGGTGAAAGGGTTGGACGACGAGGGAGAATGCGCCGGATTCGTTAATGTGGCCAACACAATTTTCGTAATGTTGATTACTTGGATGTGATTTGACGTAAGCGTTTTAAGGGTATGGGTTTAGGTTGGTTTTGGGGTTGTGGGTGGGTGGGGGACAAGGGGTTGCGTCAGCAATATTTTGGGATCTTGCTTGTTTTGGGGTGACGGAATCTCTTCACCAGATTGCCTAAGCGGTGTGACTGCGACTTGCACAGATGGCTGCGCGGGAGAGGATGATGGGGTTGTATGGGTTTGGTATCGGGTAGGGTAAGGCGAAGGGAAGTGTGATCGGGTGAAGGTATTTCTTTGGGTTGTTGGAGTGGTGGTCGTGGTTGGTGTGGGGGGATTTTTTGTGGCGAGGCAGTTTGGGTTTCTCTGGCTCTAATTTTTAATGTAATCATTTACTTCTGGCGTGG
>JBBRUM010000655.1:0-1881 GCA_038247815.1 Tepidisphaerales bacterium
CGCCAAACCACCGCCTTCGGCGGAAACCTCCTCCTCAATGTCGGCCCCCGAGGCGGCGGCCAGATCCCCGAACCCGCCGCCGAAAAACTCAAATCCCTCGGCCGATGGCTCGAGGTTCACGGCGAAGCCGTCTACGGCGACCTCCACCCCGTCGAAGGCATCGTCGAGCCCTGGTGCAACACCGGCTTCTGGACCCTCCGCAAGGGCGAGGGCGAAACTTGGATCGGCTTCTACTGGCTCCTTCGAGGCGACCCCCACGGCAGCTTCTCCATCGCCGGCCTCTCCCCCGCTCCCACCCGCGTAACCCTCATGCACACCGGCGAGGAAGTCCGCGTCACCCCCCACGGCCACCGCCTCCGCATCGAAGCCGTCCCCGACCTCGCCTCCGAACCCGCAGCCGGAACCCCCGTCCTCCGGTTCGAGTTCCCCTCCAAACCCCGCCAACAGCTCGGCGCGGGCATGATCGAGCTCCCCCCCGATAAGGCCGCCTGGTGGTAGCACACTCGACCCCGTCCAGCCCGCCGTGCCCCAGCCGGCGTACAGTCTTGGCCCTCCAAGGAATCAAATGCGCTACCTCATCACCGGCGGCGCCGGCTTCATCGGATCGCACCTCACCGAACGGCTACTCGCCCGCGGCGACCACGTCACCGTACTCGACGACATGAGCACCGGCCGCCAAGGCAACCTCGCCGAGGTCCGCTCCCACGCCAACCTGCAAATAGTGCGCGACACCGTTGAGGCCTCCGCCACCGTCGACGCGGTCATGGCGACCGTCGACCGCGTCTTCCACCTCGCATCCGCCGTTGGCGTTCAGCTCATCGTAGACGAACCCGTCCGCACCATCCGCACCACGATCCACGGCACGGAAGTCGTCCTCGAATCCGCCCACCGGTTCGGCAGGCCGGTCCTGATCACCAGCTCCTCCGAGGTCTACGGCAAGGGTGCCCGAGTCCCCTTCAGCGAGGACGATGACGTTGTCCTGGGCAGCACCCGCCATACCCGCTGGTGCTACGCCTACGCCAAGGGCGTCGACGAGTTTCTGGGTCTTGCCTACCACAAACAGTTCGGCCTGCCTGTCACCATCGTGCGACTATTCAACACCGTCGGCCCGCGCCAGGTGGGGCAATATGGCATGGTCTTGCCCCGGTTCATCGAAGCCGCCCTCGCCGGTCAACCCCTCCGCGTCACCGGCGACGGAACCCAAACCCGCTGCTTCACCCACGTATCGGACGTCGTCGGCGCCGTGGTGAAACTCATGGACACCCCCGCAGCCGTGGGCACGGTCTACAACCTCGGGTCCGACCAGGAAGTCTCCATGAACGAGCTCGCCCGGCGCGTCGTCGCCGCCTGCGGGAGTCGAAGCGCTATCGAACACGTCTCCTACGAGGCGTTTTATGGGCGGGCATTCGATGACATGATGCGCCGTGTGCCCGATTTGGGCCGCATTAACACCGCAATCGGATACGCCCCGGAGTTTGACTTGGACCAAATCATCGCCAGTGTGGTGGACTGGCTCTCGGGTCGGTAGGGTGACGCCACCTAAAGCCCAAACCCCCCGGGGCCGAACTCGCCCGTAGGCCGTTCGGTTGATTCGTCGAAAAGGGGCGGCTTCCTTCAGAACCGGTGGTGCGAATTTGGACTGGATGACTCAAACGCTTGTTGTGGCACAGACCACCACCGCAGCCGACTCCGAGGTGATACGTCGAAGTGTCGACTCGGTCTTGTCCCCCTACGTCTACGTCTTCTACGCCGCCTTCATCGTCTCGTTCCTGTTCACTCCCGTCATGAAGATGGTGGCCAACTACTACGGAATCGTCGACAAACCCGACGGACTCCGAAAAGTCCACCGCGAGCCAGTCGCCTATCTCGGCGGCGTGGCCG
>JBBRUM010000656.1:0-1868 GCA_038247815.1 Tepidisphaerales bacterium
AAAAACGGGGTGTGGCGGCCGCCTTCTTCCTTGGTGAGAATGTACACCTCGGCGGTGAACTTGGTGTGGGGGGTGATGGACTTGGGGGCACAGAGGACCTGCCCGCGTTCGAGGTCGTCTTTTTCGACGCCACGGAGGAGAACGCCGACGTTTTCGCCGGCCATGCCCTGGTCCATGGTTTTGTTGAAGGCTTCGACGCCGGTGATGACGGTGGTCTTGTTGGGCTTGAGACCGACGATTTCGATGGTGTCGCCGACTTTGGCGATGCCGCGTTCGATACGGCCGGTGCCGACGGTTCCGCGGCCCTTGATCGAAAAGACGTCTTCGACGGGCATGAGGAACGGCTTGTCGACTTCGCGCATCGGGATGGGGATGTAGTCGTCGAGTGCCTTGACGAGGTCGTCGATGCACTTGCAGGCGGCGTCGTCCTTGGGGTTGTTGAACGCCGGGAGGGACGAGCCCTTGATGATGGGGGTGTCGTCGCCGGGAAAGCCGTATTTCGTGAGGAGCTCGCGGACTTCCATCTCGACGAGGTCGAGGAGGTCATTGTCGTCGACGAGGTCGATTTTGTTGAGGAACACGACGATCTTGGGCACGCCGACCTGACGGGCGAGCAGGATGTGCTCGCGAGTCTGGGGCATGGGGCCGTCGGCAGCGGAGACGACGAGGATTGCCCCATCCATCTGTGCGGCGCCGGTGATCATGTTTTTGATGTAGTCGGCGTGGCCGGGGCAGTCGACGTGGGCGTAGTGCCGGGCTGCGGATTCGTACTCGACGTGGGCAGCGGAGATGGTGACGGTTTTGGTCGCGTCACGTTCGGTGCCGCCCTTGGCGATTTCTTTGTAGCTTTTGGCTTCGGTGCCGTAGCGGGCTTGGGACCGGGCCGAGAGGGCGGCGGTGAGGGTTGTTTTGCCGTGGTCGATGTGACCGATGGTGCCGACGTTAACGTGAGGCTTTTTCCGTTCGAATACGCCCTTTGCCATGACTGATCTCCGTGATGCTGACGAGTGACTTTTTGGTTTCGCTGGACTGGACCGAGGAACAGGATAGGACTGACGCCACCGAAAAGCTGCCACTGAGGGTTGAACTCAGGACCTCCACATTACCAATGTGGCGCTCTACCACTGAGCTATGGCAGCAGGCGTGGTGGACGTCGAGCCCCCGGGGGTACTGGCCGGCGGGGGAAACCTAAATCCCGCTGGCTGGCACCTTTAAAGTTCGTAGTCAGCACCGGTTTGGCGCGGACGGGGAGCTTCGTGGGGGTGGAAGTATAAGGAGGCGGGGGCGAGAGTCAATTGGGCTCGGACAAGGTGGTGGGGGAGGTGTGGGGGAGGAGGGTTAGGGGCGTGGGGTGGTGTTGAGAAGTTCGGGGCGAGGTAATCGAAATGTGTTGTGTGATTCTCCGCGGGAGGGGTAGGCTGGGGGTCATGTTCGTCACGCGACACGACGGGGCTGCTAAGGATTATGCCGGCGGCAACGTCCAGCAGTGGTTGGTGAATTAAGACTTTAACCGCAACAAGCGCCGCGGGGAGGGGGTGAAGACTTCGGCGGGGGTTCGGTAGGCCGGGCACTTTCTCGGGCGATTATTCAGCTTCTTCTGCACTTCTGCAATCGTCTCCGGCGTGGTGGTGGCAAAATCGTGGCGCTTGGGGAAGTACTGCCTCAAAAGGCCGTTGGTGTTTTCGTTGGTCCCATGCTGCCACGCCGAAATTGCATCGGCAAAGTAGATCTTCATGCCCAAGCGATCGGTCAGTTCAGCGTGTCCTGCGAACTCGCCGCCGTTGTCGGCCGTCATCGTCAGCCTCGAGCAAGCCGGGATCCTGGCGAACGCCTTGATCGCCCCGGCGTTGAACGCGGCAGAGGTGCCG
>JBBRUM010000657.1:0-1867 GCA_038247815.1 Tepidisphaerales bacterium
AAGCCCAGCAGTAAAGCAACGGGGCCGATAAGCACTTGAAAACAAGGTCCGGCTTCCCGATGTGGGGGGCCGGATTTTTCGTTGAGTGCGCCGTTCAGGGCGTCCCTTCCCATCACACCAGAGGTCCATTACAATCGTTCTTCGATGCCCCAGCCCACGTCGACTTCAACCAGTACGCACCTTCTCGTTGCCCTTTGGGCCAATGCGGCGGTGTTTGCAGTAATTGCGTTTGCGTTGCTGACTCGGCCGGGGGTGCCGTCGTTCTTGCCGGTGGCGGCTGCGCAGAATCAGCCGCCGATTGCGGGGGGTGCAGGTGTGTTTATCATGCCGGCGCAGTTTTCGGCGAACACGTGGGGGGTATATTTGCTGGATGTCGACTCGCAGACGCTGGCTGCGTATCAGTTTTTGCCGTCGCCACGGTCGTTGCAGTTGGTGGCGGCGCGGACGTACCGGTTCGACCGGGGGCTGCAAAATTTCAATACGGCTGCTCCGTCGCCCCGTGAGGTCGAGGAATTGCTGAAGATGGAAGACCGGGTCCGACGGGGAAACCCCCAGCCGGCGCCGGATAACTCCACGCCGCCCTCCCAACCTTGATCATCTGCCGGTACAATCGTCTCAACGTCAACCACTTAAACGCTTAGGAGAGCAACACAGATGGCCAAGATGTTCTACACCATGGAGGAAGCCAAGGTCGCCCTCGGTCGCACCGAGGACGAGATCAAGGTGCTCTCCCGTGACGGTAAACTCCGCGAATTCCGCGACGGCCCGCGTCTGATGTTCAAAGCCGATCAGGTCGAAGCGCTGAAGACTTCCCTCCCCGCCAAGGACACGATCGACATCGCCGACTCGGGCGCACCGATCTCCCTGGCTGACTCGCGGTCGGGGTCGATGGCGGGCGGCTCGGGCACGGGGCAGGTTTCGATTAAAGACGACACGTCGTCTGGGGAAATTGGGTTGTCGGGCTCGTTCGGCGGGGTTCCGTCGCCACGGTCGATGAGTCAGGGGTCGCGGTCGGGGTCGGGTGTGAACATATTTAATCCTGACGAAGTGGAGTCAGCCGACCCGTCGGCTGCGACGGCGATTACGTCTTCGTCGGAGTCCGGGAACTTGGAGTCGGTGGGTTCGGGGTCGGGGTTGCTGGACCTGACGCGTGAGTCGGATGACACGTCGCTGGGTGCGGTGCTCGACGAGATTTCACCCGGTAAGCGGGACCCGAACGCGTCGAAGGCTGGAACGGGCGTGGCTGCGGCGATTCCGATGGCGTCGCCGGCGATGGGCCGTCAGCAACCGCTGGTTGTGGTCAAGCCGGACGGGATGGCTCCGTTCTTCGGCGGGCTGGCGCTCGGCGGTTCGGTGCTCTGTTTGTTTGCGATTTTTCTGATAGCGACGGCGGTGAATGGCGCTTCTGTGACGTTCCTCAAGTCGATCGTGGAGATGGGGTTTTTGGTGATCGTCGGCGCTGGCGCGGTGCTGGTGGCGATCTTCGGGGGGATTGGTTTGGGGTTGGGTAAGGTGCTGAAGTAGGCTGGGTGGAAGGGGGTGGATTCGGGTTGTGGGATGGCGGTTGGTTCAAGTCTTCCCCCCCGGGTTTGCCGATATCGCAAGGCAGTGTTATTTTTTTTGGACCGCATGGAGGCTTTTAAACATGAATTCTCTCGCCAAAGTTGTGTCGATTACCGCATTGGGCATGGTTCTTACGGGGTGCGTTGCCCAAGAGAAGTTCAATGCGATGAGCTTGGATCGCGATCGGTTGGCGGAGCAGCTGGCTGCTGCTCAGACCGAGGCGTCAGCGGCGCGGGCTGAGGCGGAGAGCTTCCGCCAGCAGTTGGCGCTTCTGTCTTCGGGCCAAGGCGGGGCGCAGCAAATT
>JBBRUM010000658.1:0-1866 GCA_038247815.1 Tepidisphaerales bacterium
CCCACCTCCTCCGTTCTCTTCTCTTCCTGGCACTACTCCCCACCCTCGCTTTCGCACAAGCGCCAAAGGTGAAACTCGGCGTCGATGTTCTCCGCGAATCGAAGTTCGCCGCCCTCGCCAACAAACGTATCGGGCTCATCGTCAATCCCGCCTCCGTCGCCGGCGACCTGACCCCCACCGTCGACGTCCTCCGGGCCGCCCCCAACGTCCAGCTCGTCGCCCTCTTCGGCCCCGAGCACGGCGTTTACGGCGACGTCTATGCCGGCGACAAAGTCCCGGACATGGTCGACCCCCGCACCGGCATCCCAATCTTCTCGCTCTACGGCAAGACCAAGAAACCCACCCCCGAAATGCTCAAGGGAATCGACGCCCTCGTCTTCGACCTTCAAGACCTCGGTGCTCGGTCGTACACCTACGTCTCCACGCTCCGCGACGTCATTGCCGGCTGCGCCGAGAACAACGTCGAGCTCATCATCCTCGACCGCCCCAACCCCCTCGGCGGCAACCGCATCGAGGGCGGGCCGGTCGCCCCGGGTTTCGAGTCACACGTCGCGTACATCCCGACCCCCTACCTGCATGGCATGACGATGGGCGAGCTCGCCATGCTCCTCCGCGACACGTATAGCCCCACCTTCCAGAAGCTCACCGTTGTCAAAATGGCCGGCTGGAAGCGCGACATGACCTGGAACGACACCGGCTTGCAGTGGGTTCCCACCTCCCCCCACATTCCCTCAGCCGACACGGTCCCCGCCTACGTCGCCACCGGAATCCTCGGCGAGCTTGGCGTGCTCTCCAACGGCGTCGGCTACACGCTCCCCTTCCAGATCGTCGGTGCCCCTTTCCTCTCCGCCGACGCCCTCGCCGACGCGCTTAACACCCACTACGCCTCCCCCGCCCACGCCTACGCCAAGTCCCCCGCCACCCGCCCCAGCGATGTCCCCACCTCCCCCGCCTTCCCAGACCCCGGCCCGAGCAAGCCCGCCGGCTTGTACTTCCAGCCCATTCGCTTCCGCCCCTTCTACGCCACCTTCGAGAAAACCCCCTGCCAAGGCGTCCAACTGCGCATCGACCCCAAAACCCCCGAAAACCTCACCGAAATCAACTTCCGCCTACTCCAAACCCTCAACGCCCCACACCTCCTCGCCCTCGCCCCCAAACGCCACAACATGTTCGACAAAGTAACCGGCTCCCCCCAAGCCAGAGAACTCCTCCAACAAAACGCCGACCTCACCCCCCTCTTCAACCAATGGCGGACCTACTCCGAATCCTTCCGAACCTCGAGACAAAAGTACCTGCTATACTGATGCCCGATCGACCGTCCCCTTTTCGTTCTTCACAGATTTTCCCCCTCCGAGTTCGTTTCGGATTTTGACTTTCGGATTCTCCCGCCCATTCCTAAACCTTCAGTCCCGCGCCCTGATTTGCTCCCCCCAAACCCTCCCCGCCGAATCCATCGCCACTCCCTCTCTCCACGCTTCCACCGCCAAGCCGTACAACTTCTCCGGCTCGGAGCAAAACGTCGAGCACACCGCATCCCCAAAGTCCGCCCCGAACGACTCGGACAACCCGTCCTCCAGCTCCCAGCGCATCCCCACCCGCCTTGCCCCCCGCCATAGCCGGCCCCCGCGGCACCCACACCACCCGCCCCGCATACGCCGACTTGTCAATCGCAAACACCGACGTAATTCGCCACGCCTCCCCCTCCACCACCGACCTCTCCACCCCGCACGCGGAATAGTCCCCTTGATCCGCCCCCGGAGGCACCCACAAACCCACCACCTCGAGCCCCACACAGCCAAACGGCCACCTCTACGTCGTGTTAGCCGGACCCGCGGCCACACCCGGGCCGCGCCGCGGCGGCGCGCG
>JBBRUM010000659.1:0-1865 GCA_038247815.1 Tepidisphaerales bacterium
CAGTTCGCCCTGACTGCCCGGTTCGAGTTCCTCAAGTCGCCCTACGGCTCCGACGTTGTCTACGTGTTCCATCGTGTCATTTCCCTCGTCGCCGTCGCATTCGTCCTGCTTCACCCCCTCATGCTCTTCGTCGAACGTTGGGACACAATGAAGTCCCGCCCATTCACCCACCCCTTCGCCTTCTGGATGGGCACGGTTTCGGTGCTTTGCCTCGTCGGCTTGGTGGTCGTCTCGATCTGGCGGAAGAAGCTCGGCATCCAATACGACGGCTGGCGGCGGGCGCACGCGATTCTCGCCAGTCTCGCCGTTGCCTTTGCCGTCGCCCACATTCTGTACGTCGGCCACTACCTCTCCACCCCCGGTAAGCGCGCCCTCTGGCTTGCATACACGGCGGTGTTCGTCGGCTTGATCGCCTACGTCCGCCTCATCAAACCCGCCATCGAGCTTCGCCGCCCCTACAAGGTCTCAGCCGTCATCCCCCAACTCGGCGACGCCTACTCCCTCCAACTTAAACCCGACGGCCACCGCGGCCTGCGTTTCTCCCCAGGCCAGTTCGCCTGGATCACCATCGGTGACTCCCCCTTCTCCGACCGCGAACACCCCTTCTCCTTCTCCGGCAGCAGCGAATCCGCCCCCGACCTTGAATTCACCATCAAACAACTCGGCGACTTCACCTCCACCATCAAAAATGTCCAACCCGGCCAAACCGTTTACGTCGACGGCCCCTTCGGCGCCCTCTCAGCCGACCGCCACCCCCACGCGGAAGCCTTAGTCTTCATCGCCGGAGGCATCGGAATCACCCCCATGGTCTCCCACCTCCGCTCCCTCGCCGACCGCCGCGACACCCGCCCACTCGTCCTGCTTTACGGTAGCAAAAACCTCTCCACCATCACCTTCCGCGACGAACTCGCCGCCCTCCAATCCCGCCTACCCCACCTCAACCTCGTCTACGTCCTCAGCCGCCCAACCCCCGACTGGACCGGCGAAAAAGGCTTCATAGACGCCGAAAAGCTCGCCCGCTTCTCCCCCAAGAACCTCCGCACCGAATACTTCATCTGCGGCCCCGACGTCATGATGGACGCCGTGGAAAAAGCCCTCCAATCCAACGGAATCTCCCCCGGCGATTACCACGCCGAACGCTTCAACCTCGCCTGACGCCACACCCCCCGCCCAACCCCCATGCGTGAACACTTCGCCACCCTCGCCGCCCTCGCCACCGCCACACTCCTCTTGCTCGCCTGCCTCGCCTTTGCCCTGATCCGCTCGGGAAGCTAATCGGTGAAAAACTGGTGGCCACGGACTGAGGCGGACGTCGCAAGGACAAAAATTCAATATAATTAGAACTCGATCGTCCGCTCTCTGTCTGTCTGTGCTCCCCCCTTCGATAGTCCGTCACAACCCCTGTTCCGCTACGCCCGTACAGCCGCTATCGCGTAGAACGGCCGGCCTTCCCGCCGGTACTTCCTCTCGAAGTTCGTCCCCACAAACTCGCCCTCCCCGGCCGAGCCCGGGCGGTTGTAGTCCACCACCTTCAGCACCGAACCCCGCACCACCGGCTCGAGCGCTTCCCAGTAATCCTTGTGGTCGGTGACGATCTGAAGCCTTCCCCCCGGAACCAGTACCTTGGCGGCCAGGTCCATGAACGGCGCTTGGAGCAGCCGGCGCTTGTTGTGCCTCGCCTTCGGCCAAGGGTCGGGGAAGTACACATGCAGCACCGACAGCGACCCGGGGACCACAAACTCCCGCAGGAAAAACGCAGCCTCCGCACGCACCGTTCGCGCGTTCGTGCACTTGTTCCGCCGCATCCGGTCCGATGCCGACCGCCAAAACCACCTCGCCCACTCGATCCCGAAGTAGTTGATCTC
>JBBRUM010000660.1:0-1850 GCA_038247815.1 Tepidisphaerales bacterium
GGGTGGCTGTGGGGCCCCGGTTAACTTGGGGGGTGTTGTGGTCCCCGGGCTGTTTGGGGGTTTTTGGGGGCGTGGGGTGGGGGGGGGGGGGGGGGTGCGGGGGGGGGGTTTTGGGGTTGGGGCAGAAGGTGCGGGTTCGGCTGGTGGAGGGGAAGACGGGGAAGGCGCTGACGGGATTAACCGGCGGGGCGACTGAGGCCGAGGTGGTGCTGGGGGCGGACGGGGCGGGGGAGGTCGAGGTGGCGATCAAGCCGGAGGCGTTAGGGGAGCTGGAGCTGTCGGCTGTGGTGAGTGCGGCGGGAGGCGTGGGCGGAGAAGGCGGGGTGGAGGTGGACGAGGGGGACAACGCGCGGTCGGCGCGGTTGGAGGTGTTGGATACGAAGGTGAACCTGCTTTATGTCGAGGGGTATCCGAGGTGGGACTATCGGTTTCTGCGCACGGATCTGATACGCGACAGCACGGTGGATGTGAGCATTTTGCTCACCAGCGCCGACGAGGGATTCGCCCAGGACGGGGACAAGCCGATCCGGCGGTTCCCCGAGACGATGGAAGAGCTGCTGGCGTATGACGCGGTGCTCATCGGGGATGTGGACCCGCGGCAGTTTACCGATGCGCAGTTGCAGTTGCTGGCGGATTTTGTGGGGAAGAAGGGCGGGGGGTTTGGGATGGTGGCTGGGGGGAGGTATGCGCCGGGGGCGTATAAGAATTCGCCGTTGGAGGCTGTGTTGCCGGTGGCGATTGGGCGTGTGGAAGCGGGGGATGGCGGCGGGGGAGGTGGGGCGGGGGGAGATTTGGTGACGGGGTTTCGGTTGGCGGTGACGCCGGCGGGGACGTCGTCGGGGGTGTTTCGGTTCCTGCCGGATGCGGGGGAGAACGCGAGGTATCTGCGGGACGACTTGCAGATGGTGTTTTGGTACTTGCGCGGGGTGACGGTCAAGCCGGGGGCGGGGGAGGTGCTGGCTGAGCATCCGTCGGAGCTCGGGCCGGACGGGAAGAAGGCGCCGATTTTGGTGGTTGGGAGATATGGCGCCGGGCGGACGCTGTTTTCGGCGATCGATGATTCGTGGCGGTTTCGGTATTACACCGGTGAGTCGGTGTTTGACACCTACTGGGTGCAGCAGATTCGACTACTGGCGCGGGGGAGAAAGCTCGGCCAGCGAATGTTCACGGTGGGGGCGTCAAGGCCGGTGTACGAACTGGGACAGCAGGTGGCGGTGAGCCTGCGGGTGCTGGATGGGAACTTGCTCAAGCAGATGCCCGAGCGGGTGAACGCGGAGGTGGTGGGTGCCGACGGGGCGGTGGTGCGGCGGGAGGCGCTGGTGCGGCAGGAGGAGGGGGGGGACCCGTACGTGGGGCAGTGGCGGGCGGAGGGGCTGGGGCGGGTGACGGTGCGCGTGCCGTACATCGCGCCGGGGGCGGGGGAGGGGAGCACGGGGTTCGAGGTGATCACGCCGCGGCTTGAGCTTGCCGACCCGAGGGTGGACCGCGTCGCGCTGCAGCGGCTGGCGGCGGAAACAGGGGGTAAGAGCGTGCGGTTCGAAGAGGTGGGCGGGCTGCCGGCGATGATCGCGTCGGCAGCGAAGGTGATCCCGATGGAGAGCTCCAAGCCGCTGTGGGACGCGCCGGTGGCGATGCTGCTGTTCGTGCTGCTGGTGACGGGGGAATGGGTCGCGCGGAAAGTGTGGGGGATGGTGTAGGCGCGGCGGGGGAGGCTCGGACTTTTTCGGACGGGGAACGGACGGGAGGCTACTTCGGAAGCAGTGCGGAGCGGATGCGACATACTGTGCGGGCTGAATGTTGGCTGAGGTCGTGTTCCCAGACGCGGAGGACCCACCAGCCGAGGCTGTGCA
>JBBRUM010000661.1:0-1850 GCA_038247815.1 Tepidisphaerales bacterium
CTGCGCGCCGACGGCGGCTGAGCCGAGAACGCCGCGGAGTTTGGTTCGGAAGCCGTGGATGTCGCCGCGGGCGAGCATTTTGATCGCGTTGGGCAGGCTGGTGCGCCACGGGCCGCCGGACAGGTACCACTTGACGCGTTTGACGAGGCTGACCGTGTCGACAGCGAGGCCCGAGAGCGGCGTGAACTCGAGGTTCTTCACCTGAAATTCGCCGGGTAGGTGCAGCGGGTCCAGGCGGAAGCAGTGCACGAGCGAAGGGAAATGGTGGAGGACGTCGAAGGTGGTATCGGACAGGGGGAGGGCGGGGTCGAAGGTGGGTGGGGGGCCGACGGGGCCGAGGTCGAGGTGCTCGGCTTCGTTGAAGAGTGAGCCGGTGTCCCAGTAGAGGTGGGCGTGGGAGGGGCGGGAGGCGACGAGCGTGATGCGGATGCGCACCCACCCGGAGAGGGGGACGCACGGGAGGAGAAGTTGCGGGTGGGCGGAGGCGGAGCGAAGGCGGCCGCCCCCGCCGGGCTGGATGGGGGTGGCGGGGATGAGCTCGGCGTGGGTCAGCCGGCCGGGGGCGAGCAGGCGCTTGAGGCGGCGGAGGGGGGACGTGAGTTTCCACGAGGCGGAGGTGGTTGTTTTGCGGAGGGAGAGGAGCAGCGCATTCCGCTGGGCGCGATAGGCTTGGAGTTCGGCGGTGACGGAGGCGAGGCGCGACTCGGCGGAGGGGAGTTTTGCGGGGAGGTTGTCGGCGGGATCGGTGGGCATGGGCTCGTGGGGGAAACTGGGGGCGGGGAGAGTAGCCCGGCCGGCGGCGCGGGGAAAGCTCAGCCGGTGGGGACCAGCTTGTTCGACCGCGTCGCGTAGCCGAGGAACTCGTTCTCGATCGAGCCCCGTGTCCGCGCGTAGCACCGGTCGATGAGCCGTTCGTAGGCCCGGGCGAGGTTGGCTGAGGGGCTGCCGAGGGACATCAGATATCCCTGGTAGTAAGACGCGTCGAAGACGGCGAAGAGGAGCTCGTCGTGCCACGCTACCGACCCGATCTTGCGGCGGGTGTCGAGCAGCCGCGCCCAGGCTTTGAGGCCTTCGAGAACAGCGGCGATGTCGGCGAAGGCGGTCTGGTCCGTGCCGCACAGGGGTTCGGCGATGGCGTGCCGTAGCTCGGCGGGGAGGAGCTGCGCGGTGAGTTCGGGGTGGAGGCCGAGCATGACCTTGAGCATCATCCCGGCGGTGATTTGGCGGCTGATGAACTGGTCAACGGTGTAGGGGTGGTGGTGGGCGAGAGACGAGGGGGCGTAAAGCAGCCGCAAGCCGGGGGGCGATGCTGAGAGTCGGTACGCAAGCTCGGAGTCCTCCCATGCGGCGAAGCGGAACTCGGGGTGGAACCCGTCCGACATCCAGTCGGCGAGGCGGCGACGCTTGAGCGAGATGTTGGCGGTGTAGAAAAACCGCCAGTCGAGTTGCTGGTACGGAACGAAGTCGGCATAACCGAATTGCTCGCCGCCGGTGCCCTGAATGTGCGCCATGGTGAAGGAAAGGGGGTATTCGGGATGGTCGGGCCAGACCATTTTTCCGAGCACGGCGAAGGCGGTGTCGGGGTTGCGGCGGTGCAGGTCGAGGTGGGTGGTGAAAAACGCGTCGGAGGTCGGCTCGGCGTCGTCGCCCATGAAGATGATGGCGTCGCGGCGGGCGAGGGATGCGCCGAGGTTGCGGGCCCGGCCCGGGCCGCCGTTGGGGACGCGGCGGAACGTAATTTGCCGGTGCGAGGCAGCCAGCGATTCGAGAAGCTTCGGCGTCTCATCCCGCGAACCGTCGTCGACGATGACGTAGTCGATGGGGAGCCCGGCTGAAAAACGCAGGCACGA
>JBBRUM010000662.1:0-1845 GCA_038247815.1 Tepidisphaerales bacterium
GGCCCTGAAGGCACTTCGGCTACGACCGTGACGGGGAAAAACTCGGGATTGAGGTTCAGCACGCCGTGCTTGGCTGCAAAGGCATCGTGCAACTTCTCCATCCGCACGAGCAGGTCACCTGTCAGCACCCTGGCCGACTGGGCGCGGACGTCCCTGGAAAGCGACACCGCCAACCCCAGAACAATCACAAGCAGGCAAGCCGCTATCAGGAGCTCAATGAGCGTAAACCCTGATCGGCAATGGCGAAGGCGTGGGTGGGAATGGCTCGACGACATCAGCGTTCGCCCTGTCTAGGGAGTGACGTTGGAGATGTCGTCTTTCGTGCCAAAGAGCTGGTCCACCCCAGCGGACCAGAGGACGAACGGCCCGGTGAAGTTGGCTTTGGTGAGGCGGTCGACGAAGGAGGCGAGGGGAAGCACGATGTTGTCGGCGGGGTTGAACGAGGCGGTGTCGGAGTTGGCGATGTAGTTCGAGGCACCCGCGCCGACACGCGACCCCGACTTGCCGGGGAAGTAGAGGATCGGCACGTTAAAGCCGTCAGCAAGCTGCTTGTATTCTCGGGACGAGACGGTCACGGTGACGCTGCGGAACCGATCGGCCGGGATGTAGGGTCCGTAGACCTTGCCCTGACGACCTTGGCGAATGCGGAAACCATTACCGTCGGCACCGTCGCCAGGGGAAGAAGCCGTCTCGACCTCGGGGTAAGGACCGACTAACGCCCAGTTTAGGACGATCGAGCCTTGATCGGCAACGGTGCGTGAGGCCACAGGGGCGAGTCGGGGGTAGTCGCCGAAGTCGGAGCGGTAAGCTTCGAGGGCGGAGGCGATGACTTGGAGGTCGGCTGCGAGTTTGGTAGCCGAGGCGCTCTTGGAGGCGCGGAGTGCGACGGGGATGAGGATACCCGCGAGGATCGTGATGATTCCGATGACCACGAGCAATTCGACGAGCGAAAACGCGCGAGTTCGGATGATGTTGGCGGGATGTGTCATCTGGGGTGGGGAGTGGGTGGTGGGCGGGGTTTTAGGGTGCGATTTGTCCGAAACTGGTGATGTCGTCGTTGGTACCGTAAATGCGGTCCGGGCCGGCGGAGATGAGGAGGAACGTGTCCTTGGCTCGGGGTGCGGTGCGGGTGCTGGGGTCGGAGGCGTAGATCGAAAGATCGTAAGGGTATCGGAAATTGGCGTTTACCTTCTCCCATACGGAGGCGCCGGCGGCTGGGGGGGCCGGTTCGGCGACGTCGCGCAAGCCATGGGTTCCGGGGATGTTTGCGTTGCGACCGTCGGAGGCGGTCGAGCCACCGGTGGGACCCTTGCGACCGCCGTTGACGATCAGTTTGCGTGGCTGGCCGATGTTGGTTGACGTGTAGCCCAGAATGTGTGCGAGGTTGTACTGGGCGGCGACCGCGTTGCCGGCTGGGCCATACCCGGCAACACCCGACGCGCCGCGGCGGGCGCGGAGATAAAGGATGGGCATGGGGTCGGCATACTTATCGACGAACTCGGGGATGACGCTGTCACTGACATTCAGCACGTTCTCGTAGCGGAACGACCCGCCGGAGATGTCGGCACTGTCGATATAGGCAGCCGGCGATTTGAGTGCCGCAGGATTGAGACTTTGCGGGCCTCGACCGACCAGCGAAGCGTTGTACTCCACCCCGGGAGAACCGGGAGACGAGTTGTACGTCAGTCCGCCGAGCAACCCGAGAACGAGGTTCTCCGTACCGGTGACCGAGACGAAGGGCGCGACTGTGGCCCCTTGCGGAACAGAAGCCGGGGTGGTTTGAGTAAAACGCGCGCCGCCGGAGAGCTGAATCTGGACGTTCTGCCCGCCGACTTGGTCATCGGA
>JBBRUM010000663.1:0-1839 GCA_038247815.1 Tepidisphaerales bacterium
CTGCGGACGTCGATGGCGACGGCGACATCGACCTCGTCACCGCGGACTGCGACAGCGACACCGTGTCTGTCCTCCTTAACCAGACGAACACGCCGGGCGCGCGGCCGGGCGAGTCTGCCCGCGGCGGTGGTGGCGGGGAGTCTTCGCCGCCTGCTGCCGAGGGTGCCCGCGTCGGCGCGGTACGACCGCCAAGCTCATTTGCCGCTCCGGCTCGCACGACAGCCGATGCTCGGACACCGTTCGCCGGGCGGCTGATCACCGCTCCGTGGTATGGGGCGATTGCCACCGGGGCAGTCGGGCGGCTGCTTGGGGAGACGGCCGAAGACCGGCTGCCCTGGAGCGAGGTGGGCGTAAGTGCGACGGAGGCGTTCCTTGAGTAATCCATCGACCACCAGCGAACACGTCGGCACGGCTGCGGAGGGTTTGGGGGAGGACTCCCGGGCGGGGCAGCCCTCCGACGAGGGGAAGATGCAGTTCGCCGCGAGTCCCGGGGTGCCGGAGATCATCGCCAAGCTGGGGGGGACGGTGCTGGTCTCCACCTACCAAGCCGGGAAGCTGCTGGCGCTGCGAAGCCGGGAGGGGCGGCTATCAATCCTGCCCCGGACGTTCGTCAAGGCGATGGGGATGGCGGTGACGGGGGACCGGATTTGGTTGTGCACGAAGAACAGTGTGTGGGACCTGCGGAGTTGCCCGGAGCTGGCCCCGATGATCGAGCCGGCGGGTATGCACGATGGGTGCTTCGTGCCGCGGACGTCGCACATCACGGGGGACATGTCGGGGCACGAGATGGCGGTGGGTGTGGAGGGGGCTGGGGGCGCGGGGGGAGCGGGGGGGGCGGGGGGAGTAGAGAGGCCGTGGATCGTCAACACGCGGTTTTCGTGCCTGTGCACGCTTAGCCCGGATTACAACTTTGTTCCGCGGTGGAAGCCGAAGTTCATCACCGAACTGGCAGCCGAGGACCGCTGTCACCTCAACGGCTTGGCGATGCGCAACGGCAAGCCGGCGACGATGTCCGCCCTCGGAGACACCAACGTCGCCCAGGGCTGGCGGGAGAGGAAAGCCAGCGGCGGGGTGCTGATCGACCTGGCTTCGGGCGAGATCGTCAGCCGGGGCTACGCCATGCCGCACTCGCCGCGGTGGCAGGGCAAGCCGGGGGCCGAGCGGCTTTGGGTGCTGAACTCTGGGAATGGGACGTTGCAGGTGGTGGACGAGCGGACGGGGACGGCACAGACGGTGGCGACCTTTCCGGGGTACACGCGGGGGCTGGCGTTTGCCGGGGAGTACGCGATGGTGGGGCTGTCGAAGATTCGGGAGACGTCGACCTTCGGCGGCTTGCCGATTGCGGATCGGATCAAGGAGCTCAAGTGCGGGGTGTGGTTCGTGCACCTTCCGACGGGACGAATAGAGGGCGGGGTGGAGTTTGGCGGCGGGATCACCGAGGTCTTCGACGTGCAATTCCTGCCGCGGATGAGGTTTCCGTCGATCGTGGGTGTGGAGAAGAACACCATCGACGGGATTTTCGTCGCCCCGCCGGAGGCATGGAACGGGCAGACGCCGATCCGGTTGGAGTGAGGAGTAAAAGTGAGGATTGGAGCAAGGGAGAAGAAAATGCGAAAGAGTGTGTTGCCGGTTGTGTTGGTGAGTATCGGACTGTGTTCGGCGGCTCAGGGTGCGCTGATCATGACCCTTCAGCCGGAGGTTGAGGCGGCAGGCTTTGTGTTGGGACAGCCGGTTCGCGTCAATATCGGGATCTCTGGGTTGGAACCCGGCACGCGCCTCGAGCTGCTGGCTGGAAGGGTCGACTTCACGCCGACGGTTCTCGGTTCACCATCTACGGTC
>JBBRUM010000664.1:0-1838 GCA_038247815.1 Tepidisphaerales bacterium
GAGTATTGGTCGGCGGTGGTGTCGCACTTTGATCAGTTGCGACTGCTGGGGCAGACGGCGCGACCGTTGGGCATGGGGGCGGGCGTGCTGTCGGCGGTGGGTGAGGAGCGGGTGCGGCGGAGCGCGGCGATGCGGGGGGCGGTGTCGGGGATCGCGGAGGGTTGGCGGGAGGCGACGTGGTCGGCAGCGGGTGAGACGGGGGTGGGTGGCGTAACGGTGGTGAGGTTGGACTCGGGTGGGGGTGAGGCGGGTGTGGAGTGGTTTTATCCGGGTGAGGCGTATGGGGTTCGGGGGGTGGTGGCGGGGGTGGGGCTGAAGTGGGCGAGGCGGGCGCAGCAGGATTGGGAGCTTATTGATCTCGCGCGGCGGCGCGGGGCGACGCGCATTGCCCTGACGGTGGCCCAGCGGATGACGCAGGTGGGCACGCGGGTTCCGGAGATCGGGGGCGATCTGCTAAGCCCCGTCGCCCTGCCGGCTGCGTGGGACGAGGGGATTCAAATCGTGCGTGCAGCCGCGACGGCGCGGAACCCGGGCCGAACGCCGACCGAAGGGGAAGATTCCGCGCGGGATCTCGCCGAAGAAGAAGCTGTGCGGCGCTGGTCGGCGGGGGTGGACAAGCCGCTCGCGTGGGCGACATCGGCGGTGCACGGCGCGGCGCGGGACGCTGGCACCGTCCCCGTTGCTGTGGGGTTCGAGCTCACGGAAGTCGGGTCCGAGGCGTCGGTGGTGACGTTGCCGGAAGGGTGGGCTGGCGTGACGACGCGGTCGGGGCAGGCGGGGTGGATGGTGACGGCGGAGATCTCGCCGGCTGGGGTGCGGTATCCGGTGACGCGGCGTGCGGATGATCTGGGCAAGCCGCTACCGCCGCACGGAACGCTGGTCGTCGAGACCGTATCTGGCCCGGACCGCATCCGAACGCAGCGGGAGACGATCGTGCCCGCTGCGCTGGTGTTTCGTGCGGGCAGCCCGCCGGTGCTCGACGGGTCGCTGGGGGATTGGACGGAGGGCGAGCTCGTCGCCGACGGGGGGCTGGTGCGCATGCTCGACCGGTCGAGCATCCAGACGTCGTCGACGCCGCGGAGCGCCAAGGCGACGCGGATGTTGGCCAAATGGGACGGCGACGCGCTGTACGTGGCGATCCGTGCCGAGGGCGCGTCGCGCGAGGTGGCGGCGGGGTCGAGCGGGGTGACGAACTTCACGCGCGAGGTCGCGGGGCGGGCGTACGGCGAGGAACTGGTGCGGATCGCGTTGGGGGCGGGTTCAGGCGAACTTCGGCTGCTGGTCAAGCCGTCGGGAGTAACGGTGGAAGCCGGTGGTGGGGTGGGGGGTGCGGGCGGAACTGCGGGCGGGGTGAAGTTCGCGTCAGTGGTGGAGGGAGGGGTGTGGCGGGCGGAGATAAGGATTCCCGCTGCGATGCTGCCAGGGGTGGAGCTCGCGGCGGGGTCGGCGGTGCAGATGAACCTCGTGAGGCACGACGCGGAGACGGGGGAATCGTCGTCGTGGGCCGGGCCGATCGACCGCGACTATCAGGCGCTTCGCGGCGTGCTGCTTCTGGCGGATGCTCCCAAAGCCACCGCGAAAGCAGTGGGCCGAACCCCGTGAGAAACAGCGCCGCGCCGCCGATGGCGCGTGCAGCACTGCGACCCCCGCCAGCGACCTGTGCCGCTCATAGACGGAGGAGAAAGTCAGCCCGCCGACAAACCTCAGCGCGACCACCTTCCACCGGCGGTACACAATGTGGGCCCACGCGAACCGCGCCGCGTTCACCAGCGGCAGGGCCGAGGGCGGAAGCAGGTCGCCATAGCGAAGGTGGAAGTACGCCCGGAAGAGAAACTCCC
>JBBRUM010000665.1:0-1830 GCA_038247815.1 Tepidisphaerales bacterium
GCGGTACCCGGGCCTGAGATTCGCCAAGCATCCGTATGGAGTTCCCCGATCATGTTGACACCGACCAAGGTTAGGTTTGCGACGCTCGAGTGGCTTGAACAGCGCCGCTTGATGACCGCTTCGCCTGTGGATCCGGGCACGCTTGCTTTGGAGGGGAGCATCGCGCAGTCGCCGGCGGTGGCGGATTTTAATGCGACGATCGGCCCTTCGGGCGGGTTTTCGTCGGTGACGTACAACGGCGTGAACTACATCGACGCCGCCCGTCAGTGGAGCACCAGCGCGTGGTTCATCGCCACCACCACCGACCTCGCCGGCAACGACCGCCGGACCGAGAATCTCCCGATCATCCGTCAGTCGTACAACGCCGCCACGACCACCCTTGTGCAGGAATACGCCCACGCGAAGATCACTTGGAAGTTCTCGAAGGCCGCGGGCGAAGTGTCGTGGAACGCGGCCATCGAGAACACCACGAACAACCGCAAGATCATCGGGTACAACCTTCTCACCACCGCGATGACCTTCTCTTCCCCGGCCATCGAGCGGGTCGGCAACCAGTACATTTTCGGGACGAGCGGGGGGCTGCAAGCCGCGCGCATCAACGACGGCGCCAACGCCGTGTACCTCGTCAACGACAACCCCGGCACCCCGCACATGCTGAACATGCAGCAGTTCGCAGGGTCCGAACACCAGGGCACATACCGCGTCCGCATCGGCACCACGCGTCTCTGGGGCGACGGGGCGACCTACCCCACCGCCGATCCCACCATTGTTCTGCTCCCGGGAGACTCCGACCACGTCGCACTCTCGCTGCGGTTCGCCCCCGCCGCGACGACCACCAACCAAGCCAACCCCGATCTGGTCGAGAACACGCTTGAGGAGCTTCCTTTCCGACTCAATTGGAACGACCGCCGTCCGATCGGCGCGTTCTGGGCCCACGGCGGCAACCACGCCCTCAGTCGCATCAACACTTCGACCCCCGCCGGCATAACAGAGTACCGTCGGGTCGCGCTGGACACCGCCCGCGACATCGTCCGCTCCGCCCTGGCCGAGAGCCTCCAAGGCATCATCTTCTGGGACTTGGAGGGTATGGACCAGTTCACCAACCCCCACCCATACGCCTATGCGGGCGACCCAAGTCTGATCCCAGTGCTCAACCCAGCCTTCAACGGCGTCGCCGACCAGTTCTTCGGCATCCTCCGCGACGCCGGACTAAAGTTCGGCTTCACAATTCGCAATTCCACGCTCGCCCCCACGCAAACCGGTTGGAATCACAACCAAACCCCCCTCACCGGCCAGGAGTACGCCGAGAAAATCGGCTACGCCAAGCAACGCTGGGGCGCAACACTTTTCTACGTCGACGTAGCCGACATTCACGACGTCTCCTCGCTCAACGCCGCCAGCATCGCTCACCCAGATACCCTGCTCATTCCCGAAACACGCTCCGGCATGGCCGTCGGATACAACGCCTTCTCCGCCCCCCTCCTTGACCAACGCTTCTCCGGCTGGAACACCACCGCCCAAACCCGCGAACTCCACCCCAATGCTTTCTCCGTCGTGTGGGTCGGAGACACCATCAACCGAACCTCCGCCGCCAGCCAAGCTTTGATGCGCGACGCCGTTCGTAACGGCGACATCCTCCTGGCACACGTCGGAACTATGGGCGACGTCTCCGCCGTCGCCGCCTCGGCAGGCGTGCCACTGATCCGTACCCCCGCCCCGCCCCCCTCCAATCCCAGCACTCCTACCCCGCCCCCCTCCAATCCCAGCACTCCTACCCCGCCCCCCTCCAATCCCAGCACTCCTACCCCGCCCCCCACCACACCCCCGCCC
>JBBRUM010000666.1:0-1815 GCA_038247815.1 Tepidisphaerales bacterium
CGTTCGACTCGCCGGCGACGGCTGACTATGGGTCGTCCCTGAGCGTGCTGGACGTGGAGTGCCGCTCGCACGAGCTGCTGGTGCAGTCGTTCCATTTGTTTGATGAGAACTGCGTGGTGATTAAGACGCAGGGGATTTTTGAGGTTGTGAAGGAAAAGTAGCCGCGGATGCGCAGGTGATGGGGCGGAGACTCCCCCGCCCGAGGTCCCCGCTTCCCACCTTTGCCTTGATTGGCCTGTGCCAATCGGACTTTATGATCTCGGCAAAGCTCGTTTACGGATGCGGCGTTAATCGCCTGCCGGCGTGACGTTTGGGAAGGTGATCCACGTCGTCGGCGAGTTGTGTCACGCGGGACTCACACGTAGCGGGTTTGCGGGGGAAGATTCAGCGCGTTGCCCCGATGGAAGCCCCCGGATGTCGTTTCGCCTGAGAGCACGTGAGTCCAGATGAAAGGGTCGAGTGAATTGGCCGCGGCGGGCGAGTGCCGGGTTGTGGGTGGGATGTCCCGGCGAACCTTCCGAATTGAATCGATATGACAACTCTCGCTGGGGTTGGAAGGATTGAACCCTTACCCTTCGCCGCTTTCGCGGCCCCGGCCGTTCAAGAAGCCGATGACGGGTACCCATGGGGTCGGTTGTCGGGTTTGGCAGCTCGGGCGGAACGACTTGTACCTGGTCATCGCGTTGCGGTTCATGGGGGTCGGTTTCGTCGATGTCGCGACCCTTTGCGGGCACGCATGGGAGCATCCGGATGACCCGAGGCAGACTCGTACCCCGCAGAGCGAATCGGCGTTGGTGTGGGGATCTTTTCCGGAATCGTCTTTGCGGAGGAGATTACTCGGCGACCGCCTGCAGTCCGTTCGTGAAGGATGGTTTCGATCACCGTCGGCTGGCACGAGCGCGAGCGAGCAGGATCGTGCAGGTTCCCAGGTGCTGCGACCTGAAATATGCAGGGGGGTTGTGCCTAGCGGGGGCGGCGGATGAGGGCAAGAGCGGGGAGTGCGAGTAGGCCGAGGGCGGAGGGCTCGGGGATGGCGACGTATATGAGGGCGGGTACTTGGTTGGCGCGGCCGGTGGTGCCGAAGAGGGCGGAGAGGTCGGAGAAGACGAACTCTTGGGAGAGGCCGGCTGCGGCGACGTTGCCGAGGTCGAAGAGGCCGGTGGCGAGGGGGGCGGCGAAGAAGTTTTGCGCGACGCGGTGGTCGGAGTCGGTGGTAAAGTCGGAGAGGCCGGGGAGGTTTGGGGCGGCTGCGCTGAAGATGCCGGAGACGGAGTCGATCTTGAAGGAGTCGATGGTGGCGGTGGGGTCGACGCCGAGGAGGATTCGGCCGGTGGCTTCGTAGTAGACGACCACGCCGGCGGCGATGTCTTGGATTTCGGGGGAGTCTGGGGTGGACTCGCCCTGGTCGCGGAAGGGGGATGCGGCGAGGAGGTCCTCGGCCCGCTGTTGCAACTCAAGTCTTAATTCACCGCCAACTCCAAGCGGCGCAACCACAAATGCCGCAGAGAACGCCAGAACCGCAACGTCGGCAGAGAACCGACTCAACTTCAATATCGGGTCGTTCTTGTCGTAATATCCATTGTCTGCGTATGGATCCCAGAATGGCACAATAGCGTCGATCGCAACAGCCGCACCCTCATTCACGCCATCCCATGCACTACTCCAGGTGTCGCCAGAGGCACTCGAACCTTCGCCTCCAACTGCTACCCAGATGAGATTGCCCCAACCCTCATACCACTCTTGTAGTCCGAGTGGGTCAGTACCAGAGTTGGGCTGACTCTTTATGAATTCCCCCCTCCCCACCCCATCCGGCCA
>JBBRUM010000667.1:0-1800 GCA_038247815.1 Tepidisphaerales bacterium
ACCGAAGTCGCTTCCCTAGTTGCCGCCGCGACCCCAAAAGACGACGCAACAAGTTGTTTCATCTTTTCGCAGACGGTTTTGTTCCGCCGCGAGAAAATCGGAAGAATTATAAATACAATCGATTGCATCGCTGGAAATAGAGAAAATATTCCTCCCCGGCCGACGCGGACCGTCACGCTGTCTCCATTGGGGTATCACTGAATTAGCCCCCAAGGAGGTCTAACTCAGCATGAATCGAACGTCGCAACAAATCGCAGAACTGATGTCGCCGTCGTCCCCGACATCGACATCTACAGCGCCGTCCACAGCACCTTCGACAGCGCCGCCCACAGCGCTGTCGTCCCCGCCAACATCGTCACCCCTGACCCCCGTCGAGGGTGCCGACTCACTAGCAGTCTCCACCCAAACCGATGGCAGCCGCGCCGCCGACTTGCTCGGACGCGACGGTGGAGCTCGCGGCCGAAAAATTTCCCGCCGTCACGCTGTCTCCAACTCGGTATCACTGAATCAGCCCCACGGAGGACTGTCAGAATGATGCAGGGTTGGCAACAACACGATGAATTGGCGAAGTCGATACCGACAGCGGTATCGCCGGCTCCACCGTCGCCGTTCCGGACCGTCGAGGAAGCCGCCCTCTATTTAAGGGTGTCGACCAAAACCGTCCGCCGCCGGATCGACTCCGGCGCCCTGAAGGCCAGCCAACCCGGTGGTGACAGAACCAAGTTGCTCATCCACCTGTCTGACCTCGACAAGTATGCCTTCGGCGGAGAGTCGAATCAGGAGAAGTTCCAACAAGCCCAACCGACGGCGTCGAATCCGGCAACTGCCATCGGGGGCGGGGCGGGCACGGGAATAAACCTCGGACCCGACCTCAAG
Source organism: Tepidisphaerales bacterium (assembly GCA_038247815.1). Taxonomy (GTDB): domain Bacteria; phylum Planctomycetota; class Phycisphaerae; order Tepidisphaerales; family Tepidisphaeraceae; genus JBBRUM01. The sequence goes on from JBBRUM010000667.1 coordinate 877, forward strand.
CCCGACATGTTTACGCAAAGTCATGACGCCCGCTACGGCGCGGACACCCGCATCGCCGCCGCCACGACCGCGAAGGCAAGCCCCCACGCGGGGACCCTTGGCACCCCACCCGAGGGCAGGTGGGCCGGCAAACCCTTTTCCAAGAACCGCTAACACGAAAGCTCATCACATGGGTCGTAAAGCCACCAAATCAGAACAAGTCAAACTCACGTACTTCAGCTGGCGTCTGTTCCGTCGCGGAGGCATCTACTACGCCGACGGCCGCCCGAGGTTCCCCCTGAGGTCCCTCAACACCACCGACCGACACCAGGCACTGGAGCAACTCCGTCACTTGGATGCGCACGCCAACGAGCAGGTCAACCCCGCCACCGTCGGTACCGGCGGTGCGGATTCCGGCGTTACAATACAAGACGGGATCGACCTGTATCTCGAATCCCTCGACACCTCCGCCGTCGCCGGCGGCGTCGCCGAGTCGAGCCGCACCCGCTACCGCAACGGTCTCACCCTCTTAATGCAGTTCTCTCAGCAAGAAAACATCATGTTCTGGTCGCAGGTCAATGACCGACTGTGTATCAAGTTCATCAAGCACCTCGGCAAGACATCCAAGCGACGTCCCAATGGTTACGCCGCACGAACAGCCTACCTCGTCGGTACCTGCGTGAAGCAGGCCCAGAAGTTTCTCATCGACGAGGGTCTTCTCGAGGGTACCACCAAACTCAGATTCAAGATCGCCCGGCCCACCCAAACGAATCGATTTTGCCCCACCCATCGGGAAGTCGAAGGGATCATCACGTACTGCCGTGCGGATCCGAAACTCAACTGGCTGGCTGACGTCGTCGTGGCGTTGTCTGTGACGGGGATGCGAATCGGAGAACTGGCCGCACTGACGTGGGAGGACATCGAACTCAACAGCGATTCCCGCCG
>JBBRUM010000668.1:0-1793 GCA_038247815.1 Tepidisphaerales bacterium
GCCGCTCCGCCGCCGGTGGTGACGGTGGTGGTTTCGAAGCGGTTGCCACCCAAGGCGGAGGGGGCGACGGTGTTCTGGCTGACGGTACCGACGCCGGTCTGCGAGAGCAGACTTGTGCTCGCGAAGTCGTCGATGACCAACTCCGCGAAGGATGTCGTTGAGGCGGCTACGGCGACGACGAGCGTTGCGAGTGTTGAGGAAATGCGCATTTTAGATTCTCTCTTTCCGAACTCCGTTCGGAGTGTTATGACATGACCTGTCCCCTTTTATGGGGCGGTCGGGAAACGAAGAAAGCCGACGTGGTCTGCACCCATTTGGGGGGGCGGTCACGTCGGCATACTCGTTGACAGGAGCACCGGCTACGCCGGGCTTCCGTTCACCTAGTCTTCCAACTTGCCTACAACTCCGGGAATGGAGTTGCACGCGAGAAAAATGTTATTCGAGGACGGAGTGAAGGCAACCTTGGGGTAGTCGGGAAGCGAAGATTTAAGTGTCGGCGCAGAAGAAATTAGGGGGTTTTTCGAGGAAAATCAGTTTCCGTGCTCAAGAACATTTTCGAGAATCAGGGTTTATCCAGGTGCGTGGGAGCCGGACCTAGGAGGGCCACCGCGTCGTTTCGACGCGGGAAAAGTTTTTGGTGTTAGCTAACTTTGCTGCCGGGGGAGGTGGGAGAGGAGGGGGAGATGGTGATGACTTGGTTGGTGGTGGGGTCGGTGGCAGCGAGGAGCATGCCTTGTGAGATTTGGCCGCGCATTTGGCGGGGGGCGAGGTTGGCGACCACGACGATTTGTTTGCCGATGAGGGCTTCGGGGGTGGTGAATTGGCGAAGGCCGGCGCAGATTTGGCGTGTTTCAGTGCCGAGGTCGATTTTTAGGACGAGGAGTTTGTCGGCGTTGGGGTGCGGCTGGCAGTCGATGACGGTGGCGACGCGGAGTTCGAGCTTGGCGAAGTCGTCGTAGGTGATGACCGGAGGAACGGCGGGGGTGAGGGCGGAGGGCGGTGTGGGGTCCATGGGGGGTGTAGTGAGTGGTTGGTAGCGGATCGTTGGTCGTTTGCTCGGGAGAGTATATGGGGTGTGGGGGGTGTTAGTCGTGGGCTTGGGGGTCGGGTTCGGTGGTCCAAGGGGTGTCGGGGGAGGTGCGGTAGGCGTGCCAGCCGGGGGGGAGGGAGGCGAGGGGGACGACGGACAGGTCGCGGGCGAGGATGTCGCCGAGGCGGACGATGGCTGCGTCGGAGGCGTCGGCATTGTTAAGGGAGAGGAACTGCCAGCCGTCGTCGAGGTCGTGGGTGACGCGGAGGATGGGGTTGCCGCGGAGGATGATGGAGCGGAGGGTGATAACGTGGGTGTCAGGAGGTTGCTCGAAAGGCCAGGAGGCGTGGGGCATGGGCGAGGGTAGGGGGGCGAGGAGTTGCGGGGAATGGCTGGCGGTGTCGGAAAGTGGGGGAGATAGGGGGGGGCGGGTGTTTATGTGAGTGTGCGGCGAACCGATCGTGGGGGTGGGGCGTAACAAGGGGAGATTCTCTCCTCCGAGCGCTCGAGTCCTGAACGAGGATTCGGGCGCTTTTTTGGTTGTGGGATGGACGGGGGCGGTTTTGAGCGTCTGCACTATCGGGGGTGCGGCTGTGATTTTGGGGGGCGGCGCCGTGACGAATTGGGGAAATACTTGCGGGGTGGCAGGGGGCGGGGCGGATAGGCGCACCCTACGAAGTGCTGCAGGGGGGTGGTTAGAGGGAGGCGGTGATGAGGGAGGCGAGTTCGGAGCGTTCGGATTTGGCTAGGGTGATGTGGCCGA
>JBBRUM010000669.1:0-1790 GCA_038247815.1 Tepidisphaerales bacterium
GGCCGGGCAAAACTACGCTCTGGAAACTGACTTCCGCGTTTCAATCCACGCCCCCGTGGGGGGGGCGGCGAACTCCCCAGGGCACTCGCACAATAAGCGACAAGTTTCAATCCACGCCCCCGTGGGGGGGGCGGCTCGTGCTACGTCAGCGTGCGAGTGATGGGTGAAGTCCGGGGATTCTGCCGATAAGCCCAAGGGGTTTATCGGCAAGAGGCCCAATGGCGAAGAAGTACGTTGTTACCCTCATGGATGAAGAGCGGACCACACTGGATCAATTGACCCGCCGCGGCAAAGGCGCGGCGCGGAAGTTGACTCGCGCCCGGATGCTGCTCAAAGCCGATGCGGCGGCGGGTGGTCCGGCGTGGAAAGACGGGCGAATCGTCGACGCGTTGGAGGTCGGCGTCGCCACAGTCGAGCGGCTGCGTCGGCAGTTTGTCGAGGAGGGATTCGAGGCGGCGTTGACGGGGCGACCGACCACACGGCAACGCCCGTGTAAACTCGATGGCAATGCCGAAGCTCATTTGGTTGCGTTGGCGTGCGGTGAGGCCCCGGGGGGTCGGAGCCGGTGGACGTTGCCTTTGCCGGCCGGGAAGATGGTGGAGTTGGGGTACATCGACACGGTGTCCCGCGAGACGGTGCGGCAGGTTCTCAAAAGAACGAGATCAAGCCCTGGCTGAAAAAGCAGTGCGTCATCCCGCCGCTGGCCGGCGCCGAGTTCGTCAGCAAGATGGAAGATGTTCCGGATGTGTACCGGCGTCCGGTCGATCCGGCGCAATCCCTGGTGTGCATGGACGAGGCGGCCCGGCAACTCATCGGCGAGACCCGAGTGCCGTTGGCGGCCAAACCGGGCGAAGTGCTTCGGGAGGACTACGAATATGTTTGCAACGGCGTGGCCAATTTTTTAATGTTCCATGCCCCCTGGAGGGCAAGCGGCATGTGACGGTGACGGCGCGACGGACGAAGAAGGACTGGGCACGGGTGGTCAGGGAATTGGTGGACGTGCATTATCCGCGGGCCGAGAAGATCGTGCTGGCGATGGACAATCTGAACACCCACACGTCAGCGTCGCTGTACGAAACAATCCCACCGGCGGAAGCCAAACGCATCGTCGGCAAGCTGGAAATCCACCACACGCCCAAGCACGGTTCGTGGTTAAACATGGCCGGGATCGAATCGGGAGGTCTGGGCCGCCAGTGCCTGGACCGACGGATCGGAGAGTTCACCGTGTTCGAGAAAGAAGTGGCCGCGTGGGAAGCAGACCGAAATGCTTCCAAGGCGAACGTCAACTGGCAGTTCACCACGGACGACGCGAAAGTCAAACTGGTAAGGCTCTATCCCTCAACCGAAGGCTGACGCTACACTAGGCTACGTCAGCCCCGAAGCATTCGAGGCGGGCCGAAACTAAGGATTCGTGCTCACCGTTTCTGGGAAAGGTTAGGTGGCCGAGCCGTCTCATTTGGTCGTCGCGCCGGATAGCGTCATCAAAACCAACCAAGTATGCGGCTTTACCCCATGCGACTCTTGTAACGATGCCATCGCATTACCTGATGGTTCCTTCCCGCTCCCCATCTAAACAAACCCCCCTTTTCGCGTCATATTAACGTGTAGGGCATTAGCCCTTGTCCGCACCCCCGCCCCGGGACCCTCCCCACCGGTCCCCCGTTCCCCCCACCCCGCGGCGTCGCAGGTGGGGGGTTTCTTGTTTTCGTCTCCCCCCACCAAGCCCGCCCGGCTCACCCCGGTGCGGCAAGGAGTTCTACATGCCTCAAGAAGGCAGTTCCCCGCGTCGA
>JBBRUM010000670.1:0-1760 GCA_038247815.1 Tepidisphaerales bacterium
ACCACCGTCGCCCCGATCCCCGCGACGCCTTGGTCCGGCTGACTGAACTTCCCCTTCCACCCCGCCCCATCAGCGGTCACCACCAAACCAAAACGAATCCTCTGTGGCCCCACCGATATTACCCCGCTCCACTCCCCAGCCCACCCGGCATGAGTCGTCGGCGCAGAGGTCGGCGCGCTTGTCGGTGCGGTACTTTTCCCCATGGTCGGCGGAGCCAAAACGCTCGTCGCCAGTACCACAACCCAACCCGCCACGATTCGCCCCAGGGTTTTTCGCATATGCCAACTTTACCGCGGCGCAAACCGCTTGTGAACCCACTCCGCCACCGCCGTCATCACGTCCTCGGTATTTGTTGTTTCGATTATCGCGTCCTCGTTCGGCAGCCCCGGCTCCACCGGCTGAAACAAGTGGTTCAGCCCTTCAATCTACCTGATGGTGGTGTCCGTGTTCCCGCCCTCGCTCAACCCGCGCTCAATTTCAGGCAGATTCTGGGCCGCATACATCTGCATGTCCTTCGTCCCGTTTATCGCCAGCGCCGGGCACTTGATCCTCCCCAGCGACTCCTGTGGGTCCTGCATCAAGTAAGACTTCAGCCACCCCGACATCGGCCCCGGCAACTGCGCCGCAACCGCCTCCTCGATCTTCGCCCCAACGTCAGCCGGCGCCTGGGCAGTGTCCCGGATACCGCGCCGCATCAACGACAGCTCCACGACCTGCGACCGCACCGTTTCCGCCTCCCACCGCCACCACCGCATCCAGCACCGCCGCCTACACCTTCACCTGCCGCTGGACTTCCTAGGCCTGCGCACTCGAAACCCCCATGATCCCCTCAAACCCCGCCAGCATCACCTCGCGCCCGTTCACCCCCGGCCCAGCCTGTAGCACCACAAAACCCGCCCCCGACTCCCTCCCGGCAACCATCGCCGCCACCAGCCCCCCCTCGGCATGCCCCGCAATCCCCGCCGCGTCCTTCCTCACTTGCGGACTGTTCCCCAACCACTTCCAAGCCGCCTCCGCGCCCACCGAGAAGTCCCCCGTCGTCGCCGTCCCGAAATCAGCCGTGCCCAAGCCCATACCCCGCTCGTCGTACCGCAGCACTGCGATCCCCGCCCGCGCTAGTCGGTCGGCCAGCACGAGCTGCGGCCGCTGCCCCATTCTCTGCTTGTCCCTGTTTTACGGCCCCGACCCCGACACGAGTACCACAGCCGGCCACCCCGCCGCCTGCTTGTCGCCGCCCGGAATCGCCGGTCTACCCGCCAACGTCACGCCCGCCTGCACCGAAACCATCACCATCTCCTCCCGTTAAGGCAGCGGAGCCACAGGGTCCTGCGGGCGGCCCTTCCGCTCGAGCACCCCGCGCTTCATCTCGAACCACGCCTGCACCGGCCTCCGCTCAAGCGCTCCCTTCACATCCCCCTTGCCGTCCATCTTCCCCACCATCGCCGGCTTGTCGTTTTCATTGTGCACCACCACCCGCAGCCTCCCGTCCTTCACATCGATCTCCGCGACTTGCAGGTCCATCATCCCGTCGTCCGGCTGGTCGAAGTGCCCCACCCACTTGGCGTTTTCGCGCTTGGTTCTTAGGTTGAACCGCACCTCGCGGCCGCCCACAATTACCGCCCCCGTCCGGTCACCCACCCACTTCGCCTCCACGTCCACTCCGCGCGTCGCCGCGTCCAGCCGTACCCCACTCCCGCCAGCCGCGGATCCGCCCCCCGCAGACACCCACCCCCACCCCACCCGGCCCAACAACGCCACCG
>JBBRUM010000671.1:0-1751 GCA_038247815.1 Tepidisphaerales bacterium
AGAAGACCGTCGAGCGGTCGGCGTTCGTGCAAATCAAGAACAACTTCAAGCAGAAGGCCTGGCGAACGTGATGTCGCACGGTGCGACACAAAACAAAAAAGCCCGCGGAGAGTTCCGCGGGCCTTTTTGTTTTGTGTCGCACCGTGCGACCTCACGTTCGCCGGGCCTTCTGCTTGAAGTTGTTCTTGATTTGCACGAACGCCGACCGCTCGACGGTCTTCTCACTCGAGCCGCCGAAGATCAGAAACACCGCCCCGCTGCCGGACTTGCTCTCGGTGTAGGTGCACCGCCAGATTTCGGAAACGTCGTCGACCGTCGTCTTGCTTGTGTGCGCGCCGAGCATGGCTTCGACGAAGCTCGCTGTCGACGTCCCGATCGCGAGCCGCGAGAAGGTTGACTCGGGAACAAAGTTCCCCGACCGCTTCTCGGTAGTTGACGACGACACGAGGCACCCGCCCGCCGTCGCCACCATCGCCGCTTACATAACCACAACCATCCTTGGCTTGACCATTCGATTTCCTTGAAAAGCGACTGTACGCGGTCGGCGTACTCCATTTAACACCCTTCCCACACCAGCGTGAGCACACGGATCCAGCGGAAGTTTACCGCAAGCGCCGGATTTTCAATTCATGCGCCGCCCGTGTCCCGAGCTTTTCCCCCGGTCCTACCATGGGTCGATGTCAAAACACGCCGCCCGCCATCCGCATCCCAAGTCTGCGACCCTCGGCCAGCTCAAAGCCACTGGCTACGCCCCCGTCTCGGTTAAGGACGAGCTTCGCCGCAACGTGATCCGCAAGCTTCGTACGGGTGAGGAGCTCTTCCCGGGCATCCTCGGCTATCGCGACACGGTCATCCCCCAGATCATCAACGGCATTCTCGCCCGCCACGACTTGCTGTTCCTCGGGTTGCGCGGCCAAGCCAAGACACGCATCCTCCGCCTGCTTCCCACCCTGCTCGACGAGTGGGTTCCCGTGCTCGAGGGTGTCGAGATTCCCGACGATCCAATGGCCCCGGTCACCCGCGCCGGCAGACTCATCCTTGCCGAGCGCGGCGACGACACGCCGGTTTCGTGGCTACACCGAAGCGACCGGTATCATGAGAAGCTCGCGACGCCCGACACGACCATCGCCGACCTCATCGGCGAGATCGACCTCGTGAAGTACGCCCAAGGGCGGTACCTCTCGGACGAATCCACCATGCACTTCGGGCTGATCCCGCGGTCCAACCGGGGCATCTTCGCCATCAACGAGTTGCCCGACCTCGCGCCGCGGATTCAGGTGGGTCTATTCAACGTGCTCGAGGAGCGCGATGTGCAGATCCGCGGCTACCCGGTGCGGATCGAGCTTGATGTCTGCCTGACGTTTTCAGCCAACCCCGAGGACTACACCAACCGCGGCCGGATCGTAACGCCCCTCAAGGACCGCATCGGCACGGTCATCCGGACGCATTACCCCGAAACCTTGCAAGAGGGCATCGCAATCGCCCAGCAAAACGCCTTCCTCGACCGCTCGGGGGCCAAGGTTCCCTCGCCGGTGAACGTCGAAATACCCGCGTATCTCTCCGAGGTCGTCGAGGAGGTGGTCCGACTCGCGCGGCACTCGCCGCACGTGTCGCAGGCGTCGGGCGTCTCCGTCCGCACGTCGATCGCCAACCTTGAGACCGTCGCCTCCAACGCCGAACGCCGCGGCTTGCTCACCGGCGAGCCCGCCGTCACGGCCCGCGTCTGCGACCTGGCGTACCTCGTCGCATCC
>JBBRUM010000672.1:0-1749 GCA_038247815.1 Tepidisphaerales bacterium
ACCGAATTTCGCGTCAGAGTCCCAGGACGTCGGCGACGGTGTAGCGGCCGGACTTTTGCGACTTGAGCCAAGCGGCGGCTTTAAGGGCGCCGAGGGCGAAAACGTCGCGGTTGGTGGCGGTGTGGGTGATTTCGATGCGTTCGCCGGGGGTGGCGTAGTGGACGGTGTGCTTTCCGATTTCGTCGCCGAGGCGCATGGAGTGGACGCCGATGGTTCCGGGTTTTCGGGTGGCGTCGTCGCCGTGTCGGCCGAAGGCGAGGTGGGATTCGTCGCGGCCGGTGGCGTCGAGGATGGATTTGACCAGCGCAGCCGCCGTTCCGCTGGGGGCGTCTTTCTTGAGCCGGTGGTGCGATTCGAGCACTTCGATGTCGTAGTCCGGGCCGAGCTTGGCGGCGACTTCGGCGACGATTTTGAGTAGGAGGCTGACGCCGAGTGACATGTTTCCGGCTTGCAGGACGGGGATGAGCTCGGCTGCGACGTCGATGGCGGCGTGGTCGACGTGGTGCAGGCCGGTCGTGCCGATGACCATGGCGATGTTGCGGTCGCGGCAGACCTTCAGCCAGTGTCGCATCGCCGTGGGCGCGGAGAAGTCGATGAGCACATCCGGCGTCGGCCGCAGGTCAAACGTGACGGGCAAGCCGATCGGCCCGGCGCCCGCGATCTCCCCGGCGTCGGACCCCTGGTGCGGCGAGTCCGGCCGGGCGATGGCTCCGACGACGGTGAACTTCCCCGACGCCCGCGCCAGCGCGATCAGCCGCCTGCCGACACGTCCCGTTGCACCCGTAATGGCGATCGTGGTCATGGGGTCTCGAAAAGTAAACCACGGAGACTCGGGGGGACGGAGGAAAGCACGGCGTGAGAGTCAACCTTCAAAAACGGGGACGGCCTAGACTCCTGCGATCCGCCGACCAAAACATCGAAAGCGGTTCCAGGCACTCTCCGTGCTTTCTGTGTCCCTTTGAGTCTCCGTGCTGAACGCATTAGTACTCCCCCCCCCCCGGCTTGGTGTCGGTTTTGAAGACCCGGCCCTCGACGAGTTTGGGGTCGCCGCCCATGGCGGAGATGATCGCGGCGATGGTATCTTCCACCAGTACCGGGCGGTTGCTCAGTATTCCGTGGACCTCCTCGCGGGGGGCGAGGTCCTGGGCGGCTTTGAGGTCCAATCCGGTGTGGTATTTCACGGTGGCGTTGGGGTCTTTGAGTTCGTGGCCGGTGAGGATGCAGACGACGTCTTGGTTCCTGCCGATGACGCCCTCGCGTATGAGCTTGTGGGCGCCGGCCACGCTGGCGCCACTGGCTGGTTCGCAGCCGAATCCGAACCGGGCCACCAGCGCGCGGTGCTCCATGATGTCGTTGTCGTCCACCTCGCGGACCACGCCGTCCATGAATTCGATGGCGCGGAGGGCCTTGGGCAGGTTGACGGGGCGGGAGATTTCGATGGCGCTGGCGATGGTGTGCGGCTTGTAGTGGGAGGCGTTCATCTCGTCGAAGAGCGCGCCGAGCTTGATGCAGTCGACCTCGCCGTTGTTCCAGGTAATGCCAAACTCGTTGACCGCGCGGTGCAGCGTGTTCGCGCCCTGAGCGACGATAACGGCAAGCCGAGGCACCTTCTTGATCAGCCCAAGCTCCTTGAGCTCCATGAACGCCTTGCCGAACGCCGAGCAGTTGCCCATGTTGCCGCCGGGGACGACGATCCAGTCCGGCGGGTTCCAGTCGCGGGCTTCGAGGATGCGAAACATGATCGACTTC
>JBBRUM010000673.1:0-1745 GCA_038247815.1 Tepidisphaerales bacterium
AGCCAGCTCGCACTCCCACCACCGACCCCGACCGCCGCACCACCGCACGCTCCACCCTCGTCTGCAAAGCCGTCCTCTACCCCGACTCCGGCCCGCCCCTCCGCGCAGCCGTCGCCAACATCTCCCTCACAGGCATCGGATTACGCCTCTCCACACCCCTCATGACCGGTTCACGCTACCGCCTCACCCTCGAAGCCGGCCCCCTCTCCCTCCGCTGCGCCGTCCGCGTCATCCGCTGTACCCCTCAAGACCCCCGAACCTGGCACGCCGGCTGCTCCCTCGACCCCTCCGACCTCGCCGCCCACCGCGCCAGCCCCAGCAAACTCAAATTCTCCATCCCCCGCAGCCCCACCCACATGCTGTCGGTAAGGTAACTAAAATTGCACTAAATTCTGGGATATGACGTCTATGTAGTCGCTCACCTTCGTTCACCTCCGAACGTTCTCAAGGGAGTTTCGCGACCTCGGCCTGTCAGACACCGACCTCCGTTTCCAAGTGGACCCAAAAATGAACTCGCCGCAGTCGGGTAAGCCGGTTGCCGGCACTGGCGGGCTCCGCAAGATCCGGTTCTCGCTTCGGACGGTGAACCGAGGAAAGTCCGATTCAGCCCGTGTGTGCCACGTGTACTTTCAATGCATGTCGGCGATCTATCTCTCCACAATCCACACCAAGACTCGGTAGAAAAACCTCAAATCCCACGACAAGGTTCGATACCGCGCCGTCCTCGCCGCCTTCGCCCAACACCCCAACATTTCCCCGGAACGATTGCCACGACCAAACCCCGCACCCCCACCCGCAGCCCCTCCCTCCGCGACAGCCTCAATTCGGAATTCAACGAGCTCGTCGCCGCGATGGGTTCCGGCAAGCCGCTGCGCCACCATTTCACCATTCGCCCGGCGAAGGTAGCCCCTCCGTCGCAATACACCTCGACATAGCTACGGGCCATGCGTGCCCGCCTGGGGGTCGGCCAAGCCGTCTTCTCCCAACTCGTCGGAGTCTCCGTCGAACTCGTCGAAAGCCGAGAACAAGCCCACTCCACCCCACGCGCCACCTACGCCCGCCTCATCGACGAAGTCCGCCGAAACCCGACCGAGTTCCTCCAGCGACACATGGTCCAGTCACCCCCGCGAACCGCGGTGCAAGAACCCCCACCGCCCCGACTTCCTCGATCCGAACACTTCCGCCGGTCAGTTCGAATTGGCGCTTACGTTCGTTCCGCTGTGTCCTGCGTCAAATGCACGGCATCCGTGAAGACGGCCCCCCGCGGACCCTCCGATCGGCTGCTTGCCAAACCCCCTGCACTGTCTAAACAGTTGCGTGAATCCAATAGCCCATTGTCGATGACGTGTGCAAGGTCGCCTCTCATCGTCGTGCGGCCAGCGAGGTGACGATCATGTGAGGCACGGTCAGGGCGCTGAGCGTCACAAACAGCACCCGCACCACGCTCGTCTCCATCGAATCGCGCCGGATGAAAACAAGCGCAACCGACATCGCGACCAGCGTCATCAGCGTCAGCGGCCAGCACTCGCGGCCGATTCGCTTTAGGCCCGAGCGAACATCCCCCGGCGCAAGCCAGTCGGCGAGGTCGATCATGTGACGCGAAGCGTGCAGCAGGACGAAGTAAAGACCGAACGCAATCAACGGTGGCGCGGCAAAGTTCGCGACAATCAAAAGAAGCACCTCGCATGCGATCAGTGCCGCCTGTCGCGGCGTGTTGTAACCCACGGCGCGCACAAGCGTCACGA
>JBBRUM010000674.1:0-1726 GCA_038247815.1 Tepidisphaerales bacterium
CCACCACTGGCTGAACCGGGACATGTCGACGTCGTGGAGGGTCATGTCGGTGTCGATTCGGCGGATCTTGTGGCCGGCGGAGCGGAGGCGGACGCAGAGTTCGGGTTCCTCGCCGGCGATGAGGCGGGCGTCGAACCCTCCGACGGTTTCGAAGGCGTCGCGGCGGAGGAGGGCGTCGCCACCGCAGGCGGGGGCGTCGCCGATGGGGGTGTTCCATTCCATTTCGGCGAGGCGGTGGTAGGCGTTGCGGGTCGGGTGCAGTTCGCGGCGGCGGCCGCAGACGACGGCGTAGCCGGGGTTGGCCGCGAGGAAGGCGGTGGCGGCGGGGAGGAAGCCCGGGCAAAGTCTGCAGTCGCCGTCGAGGAACAGTATGAGGTTGGCTTGGGGGGCGATCTTTGCGAGTAGCGTTGCCCCCTCGTTGCGGGCCCGGGCCGCGGTAAAGGGGACGGACATGTCGAGTTCGACGACGTGGGCGCCGAGCTCTTGAGCGGAGGCCACCGAGCCGTCGGTCGAGCCGGAATCGACGTAGATGATCCCGGAACCCAGGGGGATGTTGTCGTGGAGCGACACGAGGCAATGGCGCAGGCGCTCGCCCTCGTTTCTGCCAATCACAACCACTCCGACGGTTTCAGCCACGTTCGATGATCCTTGCCGGTACTCCGACAGCCGTCGCGCCGGGTGGGACATCGCACAATACAACGGCGTTGGCTCCGATTTTGGCGTGTTGTCCGATGCGGACGCCACCGAGGATTTTGGCGCCGGCGCCGACGTCGACGTGACCCTCGAGAATCGGCAAGCCGGGAAGCTTTCCGCCGGTCCCGAGGGTGACCTGCTGGAGCAGAAGGCAGTTGACGCCGATTTCGGCGCCGGGGGAGACGACGATTCCGTTGGGGTGCACCATGAGCAAACCGATCCCGATCTTCGAGTTCAGCGGAATGTCGGCGCCACTGACGACGGACCAAAACCTGTGCCTCAAGACGGCGAGGCGACGCAGCAGCGGGGAGAGCGGCCCGGGGCTGGAAGTGTGCCGCTGGTAGTCGCGGATGGAGCGGACGAGCTTGGGACCCGGGCACCAGAAGCGCGCAGCGGTTTCGCGGGAGGGGTCGCCAACGGTGGCGGAGACGCCGCGGTGGATGTCGGCAGTTTGGGGTGCGGTGGGCATGGCGGCTGTGGTCATCCGGGGGCGACCTGGCGGGCGGGGACTCCGACGACGGTCGCGCCGGGTGCAACGTCGCGAACGACCACGGCGCTGGCTCCGATGCGGGCTCCGTCGCCGACGAATATATCACCGAGAAGTATCGCGCCCGCGCCGACGTCCACTTCGTCGCCCAACACCGGCGAGAGGAGCGGCGCGTCTTTGGACTTGTTGCCGATCGTCACACCCTGGCGGATCGTGCAGTCGTCGCCCATCCGCACGAAGCCGTGCACCACGATGCCGCCCTGATGTTCGATGCGAAGACGTCGCCCGACCACGGCCGTGTAGGGAAGCTCAATACCGTATCCATTGCGAATGTAGCGGTACATGGAAAGCCACACCCGCGTGAGCACCTTTCGCACGACGCGGCTGGGGTGGGTTCGCGCCCAGACGCCGAATCTGTGGACGGCGAGGGCACGGAAGCCGGGAAGGGTCCAGTCGCCGTCGTGGTGGCGGAGGTCTTCGCGCCAGAGCTCGAAGAGCCCCAGGCCGCCGGGGAGTGCGTAGGTGGCGGGTTCGCGGCCGGTGGCA
>JBBRUM010000675.1:0-1725 GCA_038247815.1 Tepidisphaerales bacterium
CGTCGAGGAACGTGTGACGCATTTCATGAAGTTGCGCGAGTTGCAGGCGGAGAGCTTGGCGGCTGCGGGGTTAGATCCGACTCGCCCCCCAACGGTTGTTGACGCGGCGAGCACGCGGGAGGGTCGGGCGTTTTTCAACTGCGTGATTCCATTGAGCTTTATCCCGGAGCACTCCGAGTTGGGATACCTTCCCGGGCCGACGGGGTTGACGGACTTGCGAACGCTGGCGGTGGCGCGGCTGATGTTGCACAACATTTCGCACATCAAGGCGTTTTGGATCATGCAGGGGGTGGGGCTGTCGCAGTTGGCGTTGGATTGGGGGTGCGATGACTTGGACGGGACGGTGGTGTGGTACGACATCACCAAAAAGGCAGGAAACGGCAATCACCAAGAGTTGCACGAGAAGGATTTACGGCGGCTGATTCGAGAGTCGGGTAAGACGCCGGTCGAGCGGGACACGATTTACCGGCCGATTGTACGGGACGTGGCGACGGGTGTGGTGTTGGAACCCACTGACCTGTCGGGGGTTAGGAGTTAGAGGAGCTGGCGGGAAGAGCGGGCGATTCTGTGGTCCGCTTGTCTGTTTGTGGGGGTGGTGCTAAACTACGCGGCTTGAGTTTGGGCGGCGAAGGCCGCCCGTTTCTATCTCTGGAGTGAATTGTCATGGGTCTCAGCTTTAAGCCCGGTACGGTTTTGTCGGTGAAGGTGTTCAAGGCGATCAACCGCGAGGGCGCGTTGAAGACCCTCGAGCGGCTGTTCATGAAGGACCGTGTCATCGCCAGGCCGATCGAAGTGCGTTCGGCGAACTTCATTCCGCTGCCCAAGCGGCGTGGCGGTCAGATCTGGACGAAGCGTCCGAACAAAATTTTCCCGCAGATCGTGATCGGGACGACCGCGACGCTGAAGGCGACGCCGCAGGTTCTGAAGGACCTCGACTCGGTCGCGACGTTCGTGCAGGTTTCGGCGAAGTAGTCGGCTTGGTTTGAAATTGATCTGGGACGCGCTTCGGCAACGGAGCGCGTCCCGTTCTTTTTGGGTCGCGGGTGTTGAAAACGGAGACACAGGGACAGAGACGTGTCGAAGCGACGGCGCAACGTGTCTGAGGACGGCGCGGAACTCTATTTTTGTTTGGATGGGAGCGCTCTATATCCCTGCGTTCTCTGGCTCTGTGTGTCGAGTTGGGAACCGTTAGTTCGGTTTGCCGCCGATCATGGTGAGGAGGGTTTGGAGGTCGAAGGGTTTGGGCATGAACTGGACGGGTTGTCCGGAGAGGACGCCGGCTTCGTATTCGCCGGAGATGGCGATGACGCGGGGCGGGCGGTGGGATTCGGGGAGCTTCATGCACTGTTGGACGAGTTCGAATCCGTCCATCACGGGCATGCGGAGGTCGGTGAGGAGGATGTCGAAGCGTTGGGCGAGTAGATAGCCGAGGGCTTCCTCGCCATCGCGGGCGGAGGTGACTTCGGCGCCGGCTTGTCGGATGAGCTTGGTCATCGCGAGTCGAGTCGGGGTGTGATCCTCCACCACGAGCACCCGGGGGGGTTTGTCCTTCGTCAAGGTGGGGAATGTGACTGCCATAAGGATCGGGAGGTATTCAATGAGAGGTGTGCCACATGGTAAGGTCTAGGAAGTGTACCAAGTCGGCGGCGTTAATGGACAGCGAGAGTGAACGCTAATCTTTTGGTTTTGATACCGCGCCTCGCCAGCCACCGTCGGGGTGGAGAA
>JBBRUM010000676.1:0-1725 GCA_038247815.1 Tepidisphaerales bacterium
AAAGCGGTCTTGGGCGCGTCGCAGACGGACAACACGACCCCGTCCAAACCGGCGTGGAACTCGATGGCGGCGTTGTTGGCTGTGGTCGGCGGGATACTACTTGTCGGATTTTGGGTGATTCGTTCGCGGCGTCGAAGTTCTTCCTTGGCGTGCGTGTTGGCGGGGTTCTTGCTGCTCGGGCCGTTAACGTTGCCTGAAGTCAGAGCTCAAGATCAGCCGTTACCTACCAACTATCGCGTGAATTGTGGTTTGGACGCCGCGTTGACGGTCATGGAGTGGTTTGGAGTGCCCATCGGCGACCCGACCGAGATCACGAATGCCTTGGAGCTAAACTCCGACCTCTCCAACGAAACGTCCTTCGAAAGAATCTCCCGCGTGCTCGTTGCGAGGAATTGTTCGGTGGCTGGATTCGGCGCCACGAGCGCCGCGGAGCTCGCTTCCGCCGTGAACGGTGTTGCGATTATCCATGTCGAGGGCGAGGTCAACGGCAAAAAACGAGGCCACTTCGTTGTCGCGGTTCCACGGGGGAATCAGTTTCTGATTTTCGACGGTACACACAGTCCCAAGCTTGTTGAGAGGGTCGCCGCCGCCAAGGGTGTACTTTCCAGCGCGCGAAACTTTCTCATCGTAACTCCCCCTCAATCGACCGGGTCGCCATCGACTTCGTCGGTCCCTGCGGGTGATATCCGTGTCGAGCCACCACAGGTTGACCTCGGTCAGCGCACCTATTCCGAGGGCGACGTAAGCGTAGAGGTTCGAGTACGAAACAAGAGCTCCGTCGCGTTGCATCTGACTGCTCCCGAGCGGTGTTGTGGAGCGCCAGAACTTCAGGTGTCGGGTGAAGCCATCTCGCCGCGTGGGTCGGGGATCGTGAAGGCGAAGTTTTCGCAAACCACCCTTCGTCAAGGCGTCAACCGTAGGTCGATTCGCGTGTTGACCGACAACGCCGCGACAAAGGAATTGGTCATCCCAGTGTCGTTTGAAGTGGTTATGCCCGCGGTCTTGGAGGCGACGGAGATGGTACCCGAGCGGATCGTTCTACCGAGGCAACGAAGGGTCGCGGGGGCAACTCGCCGAAACATTGTCATAAAGGTACCGGAATCTCTGAGTATCGAAGCGCCGGTTGTGACCCTTGAAAAGGTTGACGTTCTTATTTCCGCCACGCCAGGGGTTCCCAGATTTGATCCGCGACAAAAACAGTGGAATGTGGAAGTGACACTCGTCATCGGTCCTCCGTCCGAACTCAGAGTTACCGAGACGGCGATAGTTTTTAATGTCAAAAGCTCCAATGGGGTATCCTCGTTCTTGTCACTCCCCATCAAGGGTGAATGGGTGGACTGACAAGCTCAAGGGTCAACGAAACACAACCCTTCGCCGCATCCTTGGGCCGCCCGCGAAGTCTCTGTTCGTCGGTCGCGTTGAATCCTTGCTGCACTCTGGCCGATACCGGGTGTAAACTCACCCATGTCAGAGGCACAGCTCCCCATCTCGACGTCCTCCGGCGGCTTGCCGCGGGCAACGTCGTCGGGCGAGCTTTCGCCGGCTGCGGGAGACACCGCCGGCGGTCGCGGCGGCGGCGGAGGTGGCGGCGGAGCCGGCGCGGGCCGTGACACCTTCGCCACCGACGAACTCGCCATCGTCCTCTCACACTTCGACATCGGGGCCATCGAATCCATCCAGGAGTTCCCGCGCGGAAGTCGCAAGGCGCCCAAACTCCTCGTGTCA
>JBBRUM010000677.1:0-1717 GCA_038247815.1 Tepidisphaerales bacterium
GCCATCCTCGACCTACTCCGAACGAATCCGGCCTCGCCGGTGCTGGCACATTACCTGCCGTTTGCTCTGCGGTACGAGCGGGTGTGGGCGAAGGTGGTCAACCCGCTCGTGGTGCACGCGCACGGATACGACCTCACGCCCGACCTGCTCCGCACCGACGCGGAAGGCCGGAGCGCGCGGTTTCACCCACCCCACTACCCAGCCGACGTCGTCCGCCTGTCACAGCGTGCGCTACTGCTCGCCAACTCGCGCCGCTCTGCGGAGAGACTCGCGGCAATGGGCGTTCCCAAGGGCCGCGTGGTGGAGAAGTATCTCGGAGTGCCCGTGCCTGCCGAGTGGCCGCCACGCCAGACAATTCAGGGGCGTTTGAACTGCCTCTTCCTTGGTCGACTGGTGGACTTTAAGGGCCCACTCGAAACCCTCGCCGCATTCGAACTCGCAGCCACCGGGGGGATGGAAGGAACCCTCACCTTCGCCGGCGACGGGCCGCTGGCTGGCGAGCTTCGGGCGGCGGTCGAGCGGTCAACAGTGCGGGAGCGGGTTCGACTTTTGGGAGCGGTGCCGGCTGGGGTGGGCGAGGAACTCCGGGCGAGCAGTGACGTGTTTCTGTCGCACTCCCAGGTCGGGCCGACGTCGGGGCAAGAGGAGGCGCTGGGGGTGGCGCACTTAGAGGCGCTGGCGGCGGGAATGCCGATCATCTCAGCCACCGGCGGCAGCCTCCCCGAGGTCGTCGTCAGCGGCGAAACCGGCCTGCTCACCGCCCCGGGCGACATCGCCGCACTCGCGGTCTCGCTCCTCCGCCTAAGCCGCGACCCCGCCCTCTACGAACGACTCTCCCGCGCCGCCCACGCCGACGCACTCCGCCGCTTCTCCGACGCCGCCGAACGCCAAGCGCTGCACTCGATCCTGTCATCTGTCCGATAAAGTCCCTATGTCCACCGCCACACCACCCCCCGCGCCCGCACCCCCCGCCAAGCGGACCATGACCTACAACCAACTCACCTCCTGCCCCGACATCGAGGACGCCTTCCTCCCCATCTACCACGCCGCCAAGCCGTACACGATGACGTCGCTCGAGCGGATGTACGGCTTGTTCAAAGCCATCGAGTACCTCGTTTCCGCCGACATCCCCGGCGATATCGTCGAGTGCGGCGTCTGGAAGGGCGGGTCGAGCATGGTGGCCGCGCTCTCGCTGCTGCACTTCGGCGACACCTCGCGCACGCTGCACCTCTTCGACACCTTCGAGGGCATGCCCCCCCCCGGTAAAGACGACATCCAGTATGACAACCTCTCAGCCGCCGATCGCGCCGCCGCCCAAAACATCAACGACTGGTCCACCGTCGCTCACGCCACGCTCGATGACGTCCGCGCCAACCTCGCCACCACCGACTATCCCGCCGTCAAGCTCCAATTCGTCAAGGGCCGCGTCGAGCGCACGCTCCCGGAGCACGCCCCGGCTGGCGTTGCCCTGCTCCGTTTGGACACCGACTGGTACGAGTCGACGAAGCACGAGATGACGCACTTGTTCCCCCGGCTTGCCCGCGGAGGAGTGCTGCTGGTCGACGACTACGGGCATTGGAAGGGCTCGAAGAAGGCCGTAGACGAGCACCTCGCCGAGAACCGCGTCGGCATGCTGCTGTCCCGGATCGACTACACCGCCCGGGTCGGAATCAAGCCCTGATCGGATGGGAAACCTCACCCAGCTTCCCCTCTTCGA
>JBBRUM010000678.1:0-1708 GCA_038247815.1 Tepidisphaerales bacterium
CTCCGTGGAATCGAGAATCACGACGCGCTTCTGTGTCGGCAAGTTTCTCTTGACGTGCAAGATCACCGAGTGCGGTCCAGCCGGCGTTAACACGGCCTCCGGCCGTGTCGGCGTTGCCGTCCGTTGAGAGTGCGATACGACCACGTCCGGGCGAAGTCCGTACGGGTCGTCCTCCGCACCCGACGCGATCGAAACGTCCTCCTCCGACCGCGCCCGCAATCCCGGCGGCAACGCCGGGCCCAACGTATCGGCGATGAACGCAACGAGCTTTACCTGCACGTCCGTCTAAGACGCCTCTAGGTAGGGATCCATGCCCGGAAACGGAGACCGCATGCTCCGATTGTACCTCACCTCCGGTCCAACCGCCTGAAAAACCGGGAAGGTGCGCCCTCACCCGCGACTCAGTAGCCCGGCAGGTCGGCCTGCACCAGCACGCGTCCGTCAGCCAGTGTCTTCAGCCTCGCCGGGTACGTTCGCAGCATCACTCCCGGCGCATCCCGCAGGCTGCCGTCGGTCAGGCGAAACGCCCACGCGTGCGCCGGGCATACCGCGCACCCCCGATCGATCCACCCGTTGGACATCGACGCCTTCGCGTGCGGGCACGTGTCGTCCATCACAAACACGGACTCGCCCTGGCGGAACACCGCCAACTTAAACCCGTCGATCTCGGCGTATTTGGCTTGGCCGTCGACGACTTCCGAGATTTCGCACAAACTGGCCCAAGGCATGAGGTGGCGTTACCTTCCCGAGAGATATGTCGAACTTTACACCCGTTAACGACCTTCCAGAAGCCCCCGATCCCGCCCGCGCCGAAAGAATGCGCTGGTGGCGCGACGCCCGCCTCGGATTGTTCGTCCACTTCGGCCCCTATTCCGTCCTCGGTCGCGGCGAGTGGGCCATGCAACAGGAGCACATCACACCCGAGGAGTACACCACCTACGGAGATCAGCTCCTCCCCTCCCAGGGCTCCGTCGAGCGGTGGGTTCTCCTCGCCGCCCAAGCCGGCTGCAAGTACATGGTCCTCACCGCAAAGCACTGCGATGGCTACTGCCTCTGGGGCTCCTCGCAGACCGACTTCAACTCCGTCCGCCGGGGCCCGCGACGTGACCTCGTCCGCGAGTACGTCGAAACCTGCCGCTCGCTGGGGATTAAGGTCGGGATCTACTACGGCCTGATGGACTGGCGACACCCCGACGGCGACCGCTGCGCCATCGACGAATCCGCCCGCCGCCGCTTCGTCGACTTCACACACGCCAACGTCCTGGAACTCATGTCCAACTACGGCAAGATCGACGTCCTCTGGTTCGACGGCCCCTGGCCCATGCCCACCCCCGAACAATGGGATGCCGCCCAACTCCTCGACAAGGTCCGCAAGCTCCAGCCTTCGATCATCATCAACAACCGCCTTCGCGTCGCCGAAGACTTCAGCACCCCCGAGGGACACATCTCCCCGGCCACCGCCAAAGGCCGCGCCTGGGAAGCCTCCATGACCCTCAACGGCGACTGGGGCTACGCCGACACCCCCCCCGCCGACTACCGCTCCACCCGCGACATCCTCCGTCTCCTACGCCAAACCACCGCCTTCGGCGGAAACCTCCTCCTCAATGTCGGCCCCCGAGGCGGCGGCCAGATCCCCGAACCCGCCGCCGAAAAACTCAAATCCCTCGGCCGATGGCTCGAGGTTCACGGCGAAGCCGTCTACGGCGAC
>JBBRUM010000679.1:0-1703 GCA_038247815.1 Tepidisphaerales bacterium
GACATCCGACATCCGACATCAAAATGACTGACCAATTCTCCAAACTCCCTCCCCACTCCATCGACGCCGAGATGTGCCTCCTCGCCTCCATGATGCTCGACAAGGACATCATCGGCACCGCCGTCCAGATCGTCACCCGCGACGCCTTCTACCAACCCGACCACCAGATCCTCTTCGACGTCCTACTCAAGCTTTACGAGATCAACCGCCCCATCGACGCCGTCATCGTCCGCGAGGAGCTCATCAAGCGCGGACAACTCGAGGAAATCGGCGGAACCGCCTACCTCGGCCAAATCCTCTCCACCGTCCCCTCAGCCGCCCACGGCGAGCACTACGCCAACATCGTCCGCGAAAAATCCCTCCTCCGTCAGCTCATCGCAGCCTCCAACGAAAACCTCCGCGAAGCCTACGCACCCCACGAATCCGCCGAACTCGTCATCGACAAAGCCGAAAAACGAATCTTCGAAATCGCCGAGAAAAAAGTCGCCGGAACATCCGCATCCCTCGGCGAAGTCGCGGCCGAAGTCTACGAAATGCTCGAAAACAAGGGCGCCTCCGGGATCATGACCGGATTCCTCGAACTCGACGACATGCTCAACGGCCTCCAACCCGGCCAACTCATCATCGTCGCCGCAAGACCCGCAATGGGCAAAACCTCATTCGCCATGAACGTCATCGAAAACGTCGCCTCCGGTCTCTCCAACGACGGCATGATCCCAGCAGCCGTCTTCTCCCTCGAAATGTCCCGCCAGCAACTCGCACAACGCATGCTCTGTTCCCTCTCCGGTATCGACGGCCACAAGGTCCGCAAGGGCATGATGAACAACGACGAGTACGTCAAAATGGCACAAGTCGTCGCCCAACTCTCCAAAGTCCCCATCTTCGTCGACGACTCCTCCCAGCTCACCATCCTCGACCTCCGCGCCAAAGCCCGTCGCCTCAAGGTCCAACACGACATCAAGCTTCTCATGATCGACTACATGCAGCTCATGGACAACCCCGGAGTCGAATCCCGCCAGCAGCAAATCTCCGAGATCTCCCGCGGCGTCAAAGCCGTCGCCCGCGAACTCGAAATCCCCGTCATCTGCCTCTCCCAGCTCAACCGCGCCTCCGAAGGCCGCGACGGCCACCGCCCCCGCATGTCCGACCTCCGCGAATCCGGCTCAATCGAACAAGACGCCGACGTCGTCATGCTCCTCCACCGCGAAGACTACTACAAACTCCAAGACCCAGACTTCCAACCCGACAACATCGCCGAAGTCATCATCGCCAAGCAAAGAAACGGCCCCACCGGAACCGTCAAACTCACCTTCGACAACAAAACCACCCGCTTCAAAAACCTGGCCGAATCCCCCGACACATTTTAACCCCCCCTAAAAACCCAACCCCGCCTCCCTGTCCCCTTTACCCTCACCCCTCATCGTCCCATCGCCTTCTTCCCTCCCTCCCCCGACACTCTGCACCCCCAAACACCTCCCACACCCCAGCCCCCTCCCCTCCCCCTCCCTCCCCACGCCCAAATACAACATCCGACACCTCCTCCCACACCCCGGACACTCCCACCTCCACCCGCCCCCAAGCCCCTTCCTCCTCCCCCCAAACTCCCGCACCCGCGCCACCTCCTGCTCAAACCCATCCTCCAACTTCTCCCGCAATCTCTCCCACACCTCCCCCCCAACCCCCTCCCCCAACCGCCCCGCCCC
>JBBRUM010000680.1:0-1699 GCA_038247815.1 Tepidisphaerales bacterium
GGCAAACTCTGTCGCAATGGCATCCGCGCTCTTCTGATTGCTGCCCTCCCACTGCTTCAACGCGTTATCGATGGCTGAAGCAACACTCAGCAAACCACACCCCCCCTCACCCTTCTTCTCAGCCTGCTTCTCCACATCCGCCCTCATCGCCCCCGTCACGTACCCCACCTGCCGCCCCATCCACCCCCAAATCCCGCCGCCCGGCAACTTCGTTCCACCGTCACCCACAACAACCTCCTCTCCCGTCCCCATTTCCACACATCCCACATCCCCTCACTCCTCGCTCCCCGTCCCCAGCTCCCCCACCACTTCTCTCTTCTCCGGGTCATACGCGTCGATGAACTTCTTGATGTCTCCGATCGTCCGTTCGGAGTGCCCGTAGGATTGGATCTCGCGCTTCGCCCGGTCCTTGTCCCACCCCATCACCGACATCTGATACGCAGCCACCATCATTCCCGTCCGGCGGATTCCCTGGGCGCAGTGGATCAGCATCGGCTGGCGGTGGCGCTTCTCGATTTCCGTCAGGAATTTCCGCACATCAGCCGTCGTCGGATACCCCCCGAGCTTGATCGGGATCGCGATCATTTTCACCTTCGCCCGGTTGAGGTATTCCCACTCTTGGTTGAATGGCTCCTTCATGTACTCTTTGTCGTCCAAGAGCGACACCACCGACTTCGCCCGCGACGTCGTAATGGCGTTGTTAAACTCGCGCATGTTCCGCAAGCCGTCCCGGTACAACACCCCCGGCGCAACGGCTTGGAAGTGGTACTTGTCGATGAAATAAAAGTACACCCACGCCCCGCTGCCGGCGGCTATCGTCGCCAGCACTGCCACCAGCACAGCCGCCCGCGGAATGTTGTGCACCACGTCCACCGCTCCCAACAAGTCAGCCGCCACTAGTGCCCGTTCCCATCACCCTCGCCATGCTCCGCACCCGGCTCGGCTAGAGTCTTCCAGTCGATCGTCGGGTCGGCAAAGTCGTGCGGGTCTTCCGGCAACTCGGCCAGAATCTTCTCCATCTGCTCCGGCGTGAGGTTCTCAAACAGCACCTCATTCACCAGCGCCACCGGAGCCGTCCCACACGCCCCCAGGCACTCCAGCTCCACCACCGTAAACCGGTCGTCAGCCGTCGTCTCCCCCGCTTCCACCTTCAGCTTTTCGCACACCCGCTTGGTGATTTCCGCGCTCCCCACCAGCTCACACGCCAAACTCCGACACACCTGCACCAGGTACTTGCCCTTCGGCTTTAACCAGTACTCCTCGTAGAACGTCGCCGTATCCAGGGCCTCAGCCGGCGCTACCGCCAAAAACTCCGCCACCTCCTGCACCGCCTTCATCGGCAAGTGCCCGTACGCATGCTGCACCAGATGCAGCGCCTTGAGCAGCACCGCCCTTTTCGTCGGATACCGCGGGAAGTACTTCTCCTCCAGAAACTTGCGCATCTCCGCCGTAAGCAGAGGCTTGCCAGATTCCAGCCGTATCGTCCGCCGATTTTCCGCCAACCATGCCATAAGTCCCCCATTGTACCCCCACCCCCCCTCCCCCGCGACACCACCCCCCCAGCCCCCCACTGTCCCCCCCCCCCCCCACCCCCCCGACACCACCCCCCCCCCCCCCCCCCCACCCGAAAACCGCCGCAACCCCCCACACCCCCCAAGCTCACTGTCAAAACCCACCTCCCGCCTTTTCGCGTATCCCA
>JBBRUM010000681.1:0-1699 GCA_038247815.1 Tepidisphaerales bacterium
CGAGCCGGATCATTCCGCCATATCCGAGGGGCAATCTGTGTCGTGTAATAAACCCCACGCCGCGGGCATCAAGGTCGCGCGTGTACAGCGTCCAAGGGTCGGTTTCGGGGAGGTCAGAGAAAAGGCGAAGGACGGCTTGTGTCCGGTAGGGGGACCGACTGCCATTTCGGCGGTCGGAGAAGGCGTTGGCCCGGCCGGCTTCGATGGCGGAGATGATCAAGTCTACCTCAGGTGGCCAGGTCGCAACTTTTTTGTTGTTGTTTTTTGCTTCGGTGATCAGGGTCATGAATCGTCTCCCAGAGTGTCGAGAATGACTGCGTTCGGCTGAACGTCGGGTCGGCGTGGTAACTTCCCACGGTGAAGTACAATACAGACTGCCCAAGGAGCAAATGGGGCTGTCCGTTTTTTGTCACCCGAGTGTCAGCTTGTCGTCGCCGACTTGGAGGACTATGCTCCTCTCCCCATCGGCCGGGCATGTCGCACGGTTGAGGGGCTCGCCAGGGTTTTGCGTTGTGGAATCCTGTCACCCGTTGACTGACGGCCACCGCACTTCGCGGCCCGCACGTCGACCAAAAGGAACTGATCATGCAGCCGAAGATTCACCCCAAGTACCAAGTCTGCAACGTCCACTGTGCCTGTGGCAACAAGTTTACGACCCGGTCGACCCGCGCCAACTTGGGCGTGGACATTTGCTCGGTCTGCCACCCGTTCTTCACCGGTAAGCAAAAGTTCGTCGACACCGCCGGCCGCGTCGAGCGGTTTTCGAAGAAGTTCGGCGGGACGTACTCTTTCCAGAAGACCGCGACGCCTGCCAAGTAGTTGACTGGCTTACCCCGCAATTGGCACGTCCCCGACTCGCCGCGAGTCGGGGACGTTCTGTTTCGAGGGGGATCGCGTCCGGGGTTTGTGTACGTATAGGCTTGTCGATGCGACCGCCGACCATTGTTGTCCTTCTCGGGGTTTTGCTGTGGGTGTTTGGGACGTTGGCGTGTTCGCCCAAGCCGGACGCGGCCCGTGCGGCGGCTTCGGCGCGGGAGGAAGTCATTGGTGGAGCCTCGACGACGCCACCACCGACGACCGCCGCAGTGTTGTCAACGCCGATGTGGGACGAAGACCTCGAGACATCCGTCGTGCCTCCGATCGGTTGGCGGTCGGACTCGCCGAAGGTTACGGGGCAGCACATTCACAAGACCTGGCTCTCGGCTAACGGCCGCACGGCGTACGGGGTGATCCGGTTTAAGTTGCCCATGCCCGTGTCGGAGGACTTGGCGTTGTGGGGGTTCCTGCGGGAGATGCGCCGCACCGAGGGCGAGGCGACGCTTCTGGAAAAGTTTTTCGACGCGTCGCTCCCCGGGTTGCGGTTCGTAGCCGAGGGCGGCAAGTATAAAGTGCGGACGAACCTAACGGTCCGCGGGTTCCACGGCTGGTGCGTGTATGCGGGGACCGTGAGGTCCGAGCCCGTGATGCCCACCGAGCTGCAAACGGCGATCGCCGCGAGGGAGGCGACGCGCCCGGGCAGGCCGAACGTCTCGGCCATTCCCCCGTCGGCCGGTCCGCAGTAGGTTTCCTCCATGCGCCTGTACATCATCCGCCACGCCGACCCGGACTATCCCAACCGCACGATCACCGCGCGGGGGCATGGGGAGGCGGCTGCGCTGGCGCATCATTTCTCGCGGCGGGTCGGGTTCACGCACCTGTA
>JBBRUM010000682.1:0-1691 GCA_038247815.1 Tepidisphaerales bacterium
AATCATTTCGAACGCGTCAGCCGAGCAGCACCTATCCCGGGGGGATTCCGGTCACGCTGCCGATCGGGGATGTGAGCGTTCGCTCATTGGTGTTAAGACAGGTGGGTGGGGGTGGAGGGACGCTGACGGATCTCGGGGCGGGGAGGTATGGGTTTAACTCGTTGCTGGTGGTGGAGGTGAGCGGGCTGGTGGAGGGGTTGGGGACGGCGTTGCCTTTCGGACCACTGGTGACGCCGCTCGGACTCATCGGTGAGGTGGAGGTGATGGGCGGGGCGGCGGTGCTCAGGTCGGTGTCGGGGTTGTCGGTGGCGGATTCGCAGGTGGTGGGGCAGGCGTTTCCGGCGTTTCCGTTTGAGCTTCCGACGGTCCTGCCGGCGGGTGGTACGGCCAATGTGGTGTTTAACCTGACGCTGGAGGAAGTGATTGCGACGTTGACGGGTGAGGTTTCGACGTTGGCCAGTGGGACGGTCGTGCCCGAGCCGGGCGCGGTGGTGTGGGCGATGGCGGCGGGGGTGTTGCTCGGCGTACGGCGAAGGTAAGGTGCGAAGGTAAATCTCGGTGGGGAACGGCGGGGAAGAGGATGGTGACCGATGTTGCGGTGGTGCTGGTGCGGGTGGATGGTGGCGGCGGTGATGTGGCTGAGTTCGGCGGGGGCGTCGGCGCAGGCGCCGACGGTGGTCGAGTCGGTGCCGCGCGCGGGTGACATGGCGGTGGATCCCGGGCTGACTGAGTTGCGGGTGACGTTTGATCGGGACATGGCTGGGAGCTTTTCGTGGACGGGAGGCGGGGAGACGTTTCCCCAGATGACGGGCAAGCCGAGATGGTTGGACAAGAGGACGTGCATCTTGCCGGTGAAGTTGGAGGGGGGGCGTGAGTATCGGGTGGGGATCAACAGCAGTCGGGCGATGAACTTCAAGTCGGAGGACGGGGTGGCGGCGGTTGCCTGGTTGTTGCGATTTCAGACGGCGGGCGTCGCGGCGACGCGGCCGGCGGAGGAGGTGGGGCGGAACAGAACGGCGATCATCGAACTTAATAGGTTGTTGAAGGAGGAGTACTCGTACTCGGGGAGGATGGGGATTGATTGGGAGCAGGCGTTGGAGGGGGTTCGGGGCGAGTTGGAATCGGCTTCGGCTGAGGGATTTGCACGGCGGGTGGGGGAGTTGTTGGCGCGGGCGAAGGACATTCACATTCGGGTCGGGTTGACCGGTGCGGGGGGGACGGGTGATCGGGTGGGGCAGGTGTACAAGCCGGGGAGGCGGGCGAATGTGGCGGTGGAGCGGTTGGAAAAGCTCGTGCCGGGGTGGAGGAAGGTGGGGAACAGCGTGGCGGTGGGGAAGTATGCGGACGGGGTGATGTATGTGATGATCGCGGATTGGTCGGCGCCGGAGGAAGTGGCGGAGGTGTGCGGGCTGATCGATGGGGCGGAGCGCGTGGTGTTGGATGTGCGGATCAATGGCGGAGGGGATGAAGTGCTGGCGCGGACGGTGGCGGGGCGGTTTATCGACAAGCCCGTCGTGTATGCGAAACACAGAACCCTGAAGAACGGGGTATGGGGCGAGGTGATGGAGCGGGTGCTCAAGCCAGTGGACGGGGCGGGCAAGGTGCGGAAGGTGGCGGTTTTGCAGGGGCCGGCGAGCTATTCGAGCAACGAGTCGTTCATTCAAATGATGAGTGCGGCGGGGGCGACCACG
>JBBRUM010000683.1:0-1690 GCA_038247815.1 Tepidisphaerales bacterium
AACCCCAGCAGTACGTAATACGCCACGAACGAAACCCCCCACGCCAGAACCCCCCCGAACGGAACCAAGTGTAACGGCAAGAGCAACGCGCTCCGCACCGCCGCCGGCGCAATCGACAACGCCACCAACTTCAGCACCACCGTCCAAAACAGCCCCAAACTCAGCCCCTTCAACTTGGCTGCCAGCATCACCCCCAGCAGCATCACAACGGTCCCCATACCCATCCCCACACCCACAGACTGCAACAACCCCCTGACCCCCCCCCGAACGCCCCGCCCCCCCCCGCCCCCCCCGCCGCCGCCCGCCCGGGCGCCGCGTCGTGCGTGGCGTATTACGTACTGCTGGGGTTTTTGTTCGAGCTGGACGGCGAGGATACGTGGTTTCTGGTGGTAGTGATCTTTATGGTTCAGTTGGCGGCACTGGCGGCGGCGATTTATCTGGGGTGAAAGCGGCGATGGCGAGGGCGCGTTCGAGGGCGAGGTGGGCCCATTCGTCGGGGTGGGGGCCGTCGTAGATGAGGGCGAGGGTGCCGGAGAAGCTTGCGGCGCGGAGGAGGTGGCAGCAGCGTTGGAAGTCCTGTGCGTCGGGGGCGAAGGGGGCGGGAAAGGCGCACTTGGCGTGGGCGGCGACGGCGTTGGGCGCGATGGCGGCAAGGTGGTCGTACTTGTCGGGGCCGGACCAGTTGCCGAAGTCGAAGCAGAGTTTGACGTGGGGGTGCGTGCGGGTGAGGAGGTCGAGGAGCTCGGTGGGGGTGGGGAGGAGGGCCATCCAGTTTTCGATGACGACTTGTACGCCCCCGCTGGAGGCGTGATGGGCGAGGGTGAGAAGATGCTCGGCGGATGCGGCGAGGGCGGATTCGGAGGGGGGCTGTTTTCCGGCGATGAGGCGGACGTAGCGGGCGCCGAGGGCGGCTGCGGTGTCGATCCAAGAGGCGATCCAGTCGCGGTCGCGGGAGGCGTGGAGGGGGTGGGTGAGGTCGCCGTCGTCGACGAGGAGCGCGTCGAGGGTGATGTGGGAGGCGGCGAGTGCGGCGCGGAGGTCGGCGAGGTACGCGGGGGAACGGGAGGGAAGGTGGAAGTGGCAGAGTTGGAGGTCGGTGAGGTAACGTGAGCGGAGATTGGCTGGGAGGTCGAGGAGGGAGAGTTGGGGGAGACCCCAGCGAGGTTCGGGGGCGTCGGTGCGGGGCTGGGAGGGAGAGTCGGCGTATGCCACGCCGAGGGTGCGGTGGAGGGACCAGGTGGAGAGGCCGTAGGTGGGCATGGGGGAGGTTAGGCGGAGTGGGGCCGGGGTTTTGTGTGGCGAGTCACGGAGAAGCTCGACGAAAGTGTGTGCTGCACGAAAGATGAAGGTGGTGGTTGTCGGAACTGAAAGATTCGGGGAGGAATGTGAGGCGTGCAACGGGGCTGGCAATGGGCTGGTGCCGGAGGCTGGAGTTCAGGTGAGAGACGCAGGGAGGTTCGCGTGGCGATTCGAAAGAGTGCGGTTGTGTTTGCCGTGATGGCGATGGGTGTGCCGGCCGGAGAGGCGGGCGCGCAGAATGTGACGCTCAATGGGTGGGCGGCGATTCCGTCGACGTTCCGTCAGCCGGGGCCGGTGTCGGGGCAATTTGCCGGGCCGAGCAACGGTGTGGCGCCGCCGTATCAGGGGCAGGTGATTCCGGGGTTCTCGGGAATGATTCCGAGCGGTCGGG
>JBBRUM010000684.1:0-1677 GCA_038247815.1 Tepidisphaerales bacterium
CACCATGTGGTCGTATTCCCGGTCGTCAATGTCCACGATACCAAAGTTCACATCCTCCCCGTCAAAGTGCCGCCCGCTCGGCGGCTCGTCCGCCCACTGAAACCAGTCCGCCCCGATCACCCACGGCACCCGCGCCAGCCTCGACGTAAACAGCCGGTACCCCTCCGCCCGCGCCCGCTGATCTAACACCTGCGCCGCAAACCCCACCGTATTCCGGTTCCCACTCCGCCCGTCCAGCGCGTGAAACGAATACTCCGTTATCACCAGCGGCTGACCCGACTCCCGATGAATCATCGCGAACATCTCCCGGTCCATCCGCGCATCCCCCACATACGTATTCAGCGATTGCGCATCGGTAAACTCCCGACTCGCCCGCACAATCTCAATCGGAGCCCAGTTCTTAAACCGCACCCCCAGAATCAAGTGGTTCGGGTCGTATTTTCGCACCGCTGCCGTCGTGATCCGGAAATACTCCCGCGCCACATGCTCCATCCAAATTTCCAGCAACCGCACATACGCCGCGTAGTTCCCCATCCGCCCCCTCGAACCGCCAAACGTCAGCGGCAGCGCCGTCCAACTGTCCATCTCCTCCCACGACTTCAGATCCGTCCCCCAATCGACGTTAAACGCCTCAACCGTCGGCCAAACCTCACGGATCACCCTCGTTAGCTCCCGCCGATTCGGGTCCGACGGCGAAAGGTTGTCAAAGTACACCCGCGGCCCCACCAGCCCGTCCCCCCACTCGATCTCGTTGTCCAAGTAATAGCCAACGAGGTTGCGATTCTCCCTCAACTTCTCGACCTGCTGCTTGGCTGCGCTGTCCGCGAGCCTCTCCCAGTCCGGCGAAAACAGAAGGACCGTGCTCTGTCCGCAGACCCACTTCCACAGATTTAAGTCCCGCGTGATCGGCACTTCAAAATCATGGAACACCGGGTTGCTCCACGCTCCCAACCCCTTGAACCCCGCGCCCCGAACCCGCCCGAGCGTCTTCTCCCCCCACGCCCTCATATTCCCGCTCTCTGTCGTCCCGCCGTCATAGTCGCGACTGACGTACTGCACGCCCGCCGTGTCCCGCGCGAGTTGAAAAGGCTGAACCGACGTCACCGTGTTCAGCCACTCCCGCTTGCCCTCAGGCGAAACAAACCACCACACCCCGTCGTACGTCTGCCCCACCCGCCAATACCCCTCCCGTCCCTTCAAGGTCTTAAACGCCGCCGCGTTGGCCCGGTCCATCGCCGTCCGCCCCAACGCCCCCACCGTCGACATAACCGAATCCGGGATTAACCCCGCCGCCGATCCGTCCCCTGGTGCCCGCCTCAACCCAGCCAAGGTCGTTGGCCCTCCACCGCCAGACGGTTGACTCACCGGAGCACTCCCCGGCAACGCCCCCACCTCCCGCCCATTACCCACCCACGCCGCCGCACCCCACGCGACCAGCACCACCGCAAACAATCCAATCAGCAATTTCCACATGGTGAGCTAGCTCTCAAACGCAACAACCCCCCTCCTAACCCCCTACACCAACCAGCCCGACGCCCCTACTCCTATCGACCCAATCCAACCCCTCCCCCAAAAACCCCGCCCATCGACGTTCAATAATCTCGGCGCAGAAGATACGTTTGCCATTCCGCGAGCGATTCAACATTATCCCAAGCCACCCAAATACCCCATATTCAC
>JBBRUM010000685.1:0-1613 GCA_038247815.1 Tepidisphaerales bacterium
CGTCGCCGAGGTGCTCACGCCGCTCCTCCCGCCGGGACTGCGTGCGCTCTCCGAGGAAGACCTCACTGTGCTCGGTGACGATCACGACTCGATTTCCAACGTGCGACCCGACGTCGCCGTCACTGAGGTCGGCCCTGCCCGTGGGGCGACGCCCGAGTCGTCTACGCTGCTCGTCCCCGAACCCATCCGCGTCCACCTCGACAGGTCTCCCCCCACCGAGAAGCGCGTCGTAATCGTCGACGGTCGCGCGGGCAACCGCGTCGTCACCGCTATCGAAATCCTCTCCAAAACCAATAAAACCGCCGGCCCCGGCAACCGCGCCTATCGGCGCAAGCTCGACGCCTATCGCGACGGCGGCGTCAATACCGTCGAGATAGACCTCCTCCGCCACCCCAGACGCACCCTCCTCGAAGTCGACCAGTCGCACCTGCCCCCCGCCAGTCAAACCCCCTACCTCATCAGCGTCCGCCGCGCCGCCCACCCCGACGACTGGGACATCTACCCCGTCGCCCTTCACAACCCCATCCCACCCGTTCACATCCCCCTCCGCACCGCCGACAAAGACGTCGTGCTCCACCTCCAGCCCTGCATCGACCGTGCCTATGCAGCCGGAAACTACGCCGCCTTCACCAACTACGCCGTCCCCCCTGAACCGCCACTCGCCGCCCCAGACGCCGCGTTCGCCGAGCAAGTGCTACACACCTGGACGCCTACGCGCGAGTAACCGCGCCCCGCCCGCCCACCTCAGTTCACCGGCACATTCGTCGTCGTCTGCAGCGCAGCCGGCGAAAAGCTCGCCCGCGCCTGCAGCGTCTTCCCCCGGAACGGTCGGACGTCCGCCAGCGCCACCGCCGCGTTGAACGTCACCGACTGCCCCGGCGCAATCGTCACCGGCGTAACCATCTGCCCCGCGAACTCCGGGAACGACCACAGCGGCGCCCCCTCATAAGTCAGCGCGAACCGCGCCACAGCCGAGTCCGGCGACTCGCCCACGTACGTCCGCGATGTCGTGTTGGTCACCACCAGCGTCAACTGCAACGTCGCCGGCTGGGACGGCCGCGTCGTCGCCCCGCTGGGAACGCGGATGAAGCTCGGCGTCACCGTCAGCCTCGCCACCAGCGGCACCGGCGCACTCACCACCGACCCCGGCGGGCTAGTCGGCTTGGTCGTCGGCGTCGGGGTCGACTTGCACCCCACCAAAACACACGCCCCCACAACCAACCCCGCCATGGCAACTCGTGCAATACTCATCCCCCCAGTGTCCGATCCCCCCGCCCCCTTGGCAAGATCACCCCCCCCCACAACCCCGTCGCCAAACTCCACCCTCTCTGTCCGTGTCTTCCCGTGTCCGTCCGTGGCAACTCTCTCCCCCCCTCCTACGGCCCAAGTCGCTTAATGGCGTCCTTGCCGAATTTATCGCGAATCCGGTCTGTCGCGCCGTCCACGCGGGCCTGCTTTCTTTGGCTGGGGTCGTCGAACAGCGAAAGCTGCATCGCCCCCACCAGCCCCAAGTCCTTCAGTTGCACCCCGATCAGGCGCACCGGGGCAAACGCCCCATTCGCCCACCCCCCGAAGCACTCCCGCGCCGCCTCCCACATCGTCGCCGTCACATC
>JBBRUM010000686.1:0-1559 GCA_038247815.1 Tepidisphaerales bacterium
GAAGCCGAGAGGTGCGGGTTGTGGTACTGCGACTAGGTGTCGCCCCGCACAGTTTTTTGGAGCACTGGGAGGTTACAGAGTTCACCAATGATGTCAAGCATTTATTACCGTTGCAGTAGCAACGCCGCGACCGATGCGTCATACCCAATGGGCACGGTTCTAAACTCAGTTGCGGACTCGAGTTAGTCACACGGAAATTGGGGCACACGTCACCACTGTCCTGCAGGGCTGGTATTCTGCAGGGCTGGTCGGCGGACTCAGTGGCGAGTCGTGTTTTGGCGGGGGCTTCGCCGGGGAGTCGATCCCAGCGATGACCCATCCCGGTTGGTGCGATGATTCACGGGGGTTAGGTTGAATTCAATGCAGCGCACGTATGTCTTACCCAGACTGCCCGAGCGGGACGAACGGGGTCACAAGGGGACCTTCGGGCGTGTCTTGGTTGTCGGGGGCAGCGGCGAGATGTTGGGGGCCGGGGTGTTGGCGGGCACGGCGGCGCTGCGATCCGGTGCGGGTTGGGTGCAGTTGGCGATGCATCGCACGCTGCTGGGATCGGCGTTGTCGGTGACGCCGGAACTGGTCGGGCTGGCGCTGGGCGAAACCGCGAAGGAGGATTCCCGCCTTTTGGCCGCAGCCGAGCGGGCCACCGCGATCGTCGTCGGCCCGGGAATGGGGGTGTCCCCCCTCGCTCGGAAACGGCTGGTCTCGCTGCTCAGACTCGGCAAGCCGACCGTCGTTGACGCCGACGCGATCACCATGCTCGGGGCGATGAAGAAGTGGCCGGCGATGCCCTCCCGCTGCGTGATCACGCCCCACCCGGTCGAGCTCGCGCGACTCACGGGCCACTTCGGACGGGGTGGCGGGGGCCCGGGTATTGCAAAGGGCCCGCCTGTTGTCTTCCCAGCCAGCGAACGGGGTCGCATCGACTGGGCGGGGCTCGCCGCTGCAAAGCTCGGCGTTGTCGTCGTACTCAAGGGCGCAGGCACCGTGGTCGCAGAGAACGGGACGGCGGCGGGCAGATTGTACGTCGAACCCACCATCACCTCGGCACTCGCCAAAGCCGGAACCGGCGACGTCCTCGCTGGAATCCTGGGAACGCTCATGGCGCAGATGGACGACACGTTCTCGGCCGCAGTGCTCGCGGTGCACCTACACGCCCGCGCGGGCGTGCAGGCGGGGGAGAGGCTCGGAGTCCGTTCGGTGCTCGCGCGGGACGTCATCACCGAGCTGGGCCACGCCATCCGGGAGGCCAAGTGACGCGAGCACAGCGGGTTATGGATGGCCGTGGTGGTGCGCTCCCGCCGCCCTCACCCAGCCCACCCAATTCCCCCTCCTTGCCCGGCACGCTTACTCCGCCGACGTCGGCGACTTCACCTTTACCTCGGGTGCCCCCCGACTCGACCCGACTTCCATCCCCCAAGAACCATTTTCCCGGCCCGGCGTAACGACGCTCGGACGGCAGGGGTGACTGACTGGAATTGCCCAAACACCCATGATTTGTTAAACTCCGTCTACGCTACCACCAATGATGCCGGTTGAAAGGTTCAAGCAAATGCCCAAAC
>JBBRUM010000687.1:0-1532 GCA_038247815.1 Tepidisphaerales bacterium
CGCCACGATCAACCCCTCCAACACCTGGGCAAGCCGGTACAACCCCCCGTTGATGTACCACCCCCCAAAGTGCATCTCCGCATACGGAATCACCGCCAGAGTCGCCGGCGCCAAAAACGGACTCGCCCCCGAATACGTCGCATACTGATAGAGCACCTCCCGCAACCGCGGGTGCTTCACGTACTTCTCCACCAGCCCGGAAAACCGTGAAAACATCCCAATCCGCAGCGGAATCGTTAACATCGACAACGCCTTCCGCCCGTCAAACGCCTCGCCTTTTTTGTTCAAAACCTGCTCCGGGGCGTTCCACAAAAACAGCTCAGCCGACAACTCCCAAATCCGCTCGCCCCTCCCCAAAAACCCCCGAAACCCCTCCACCTCACCCGCCGAAATCTTCCCCACCTCCGCCAGCAACCTCTCCCTCTCCGCCCACGCGGCCAGCTCCATCCCGTCGCCCCAGACATACTTCTGAATCGGGTCCAGCCGCGTCAGCTTGAGGTGGTCGCTCAGCTTTTCTCCGACCGATTCGAATAATTGTTCAAACACCTGTGGGAGGGTGATTAAGCTCGGCCCGGTATCGAAACGAAATGGCCTACCGCCCCTTCCATCGGGATGAGCAACCTCCCACAAGTTCAACTTCCCCCCCACACGCTCGTTCTTCTCCACCACCGTCACCGCAAGACCCTGATGGGCCAGCCTCAGCGCAGCCGACAGCCCGCCCACCCCTCCTCCCACCACCACCACCCGACACTCACCCGATCCACCCAATTTCGCATCCTTTCGATGTTACAACAACACATTTTTTACCCGCCACCAGTCTATCCCAACAGCATCTCCATGATGTAACCCCAACCTTTCAAAAGCGTTATGGGATTTAACCCGGTCTTAACATCCTTTCCTGCGCACGTTCGCGGTTCATCGGCTATCCTTCTGGCCCTCAAGGGACTGATCAGGGGTCATTCAGTAGGTCCGGGCGAACGCTCCTCCGGAAAGTGTGTTCCAGCGAAGAACCTATGGCAAACCCCCTCAAAGGCTCCGGCGGTCCGGTAATCGCGATCCTCCTCGTGCTGGGCGCGAGCGTCGCACTTTATTTTTCTGTGTTCAAACCCGACGCCACATCGGATCTCGTCGATCTCAACCGCAATCGCTGGTTTATCGATGAGGACGGAAAGGCATTCCTCGCCGAAATCAAAATCGGCGGCCCAGCCGTGCCCCCCTCCCCGTCCGGCAAGAATGCCTTCCTCGCCGAACTCTGCTCCTGGACCAAAGAAGGAACCATCCGGGAGCAGCCGTTCCCCGTTCTCCTCAACGAATACATCAACAAACCCGGTCCGACCTTCTGCCCCGATTGCGATCGCCTCGTCGTCGGACGAAACCCCACCCCAGACGGTGACCCCACCGTCAAACCACCACCGACCCGGCAGGAATACGGATCTCGCGGCGGATAATTCCCGTTTTGTTCGAGCAAGTCCCCGAAACAAGGGCGATAACCATCGCCCTCGGACAGCGTCAGTGCGAATCCCCGGCCCACA
>JBBRUM010000688.1:0-1539 GCA_038247815.1 Tepidisphaerales bacterium
AGACGCGGACCGACCCGGCGACGTACCGGTGGGAGGGGCTGAAGAGGTCGGGATCCAAGCGGCTGCCGTCGGTGCTATTTCAGTACACCCTTTCCGGGCGGGGGGCGTACAAGGACGCGTCGGGGGTGCACCCGTTGCCTCCGGGGCGGGCGTTTTTGGCCGTGATTCCGTCGGCGCACGTGTATTACCTGCCGGCGGGGGAGTCGTGGACGTTTTGGTGGGTGATTGTGCACCACCCGTACGCGGTGCAGCGTTTGTCAGGTGCGGTGGGCGGGGTGGGGAGGTTGCTATCCGCGACGGCGGGGTCGCCGGTGGCGCTGGCGGCAGCCGAGGTGTTCGAGGGGGCGACCCGGGGCGGGTTCAACGACCAGTACGACCGCGAAGCCGCCGTGTTCCGATACATGCTCGAACTCGAGCGGCACTTCCATGAGCGGTCGGTGTCGGCGACCGAGCGGGACCGACTGCTGGCTGACACGCGGCGGTACGTTCTGGAGAACCTGTCACGGCGGGTGGGCACGGTCGAGCTGGCGCGGCGGCAGGGAATGACGCGGTCGCACTTCGCCCACCACTTCAAGCACGTCACCGGCCGGCCGCCCGCGGACTATGTAACCGAGGTGCGGCTCGCGCAGGCTGCGCGACTGCTGACGACGACTGAGCACGGGCTGAAGCAGCTGGCCGAGTCGTGCGGGTTCGCCGACGCGAATCACTTGTGCAAGTCGTTCAGGAGGAGATACCACCTCTCGCCCGGAGCGTATCGGAAACAGGGTAGGTAAACCGAGCTCGATTACGTTGCGGTAGACCCAGAAGTCGAGACACACGGAGACTCCACGGTGCGGGGGGGTCGCGCTAGCGGGGAAGAGAGTTTGCTGTGCCCAATAATGGTATTTAATCTATTTACACGATATCGATCTGCCGGTTGAGTTCGTCGAAGTTCCCGCCTTTCTGTCCGTTGCTCTCCGAGCAAGTCCGTGGCAACCTGTCTTGCGAGGCTACCTTCGCCGTCGCCCGAGAAAGACAGCGCCCAGGGCGATGGGCAGGGCGGCGGCGGGTTCGGGGATCACGACTATTCCCAAGCCGGTGAGGTTGACGGTCAGGGGTGTTCCAGGGGCTGCGCCGGGGATGTTTTCGTCGGAGACGAGGAGAGTGAGGATGGCGGAGAAGGTCCCGGCTTGGCTGGGGGTGAAGGCGATGTCGAAAGAGATTGAGGTTCCGGCGGAAAGGTTGGAGAAGGTTGCGAGCGTGGTGGAAAAGTCGCCTATCGGTCCGAAACCGAAGAGGCTCGCGCCCGGCGACGGGGCGAGGCTGACGGCGTCAACGTCGAGGGCGGCGGTGAACCCGGCGAGGGCGACGAGGTTATGCAGCCAGAGCGACCGGGTAGCAGTTGCGCCGAGATCGACTGTGCCCAGGTCGAGCTGGAGGGTGTCGAGGTTGGAGCTGGGGGAGAGGGAGGCTTCGCTGCGGGCGACGACGGCGAGGGAGAGGTTGATGATGTCGTCGGCGTCGGCTGCGCCGCGACCGCCGGCGGAGGTGGTGAGGTCG
>JBBRUM010000689.1:0-1530 GCA_038247815.1 Tepidisphaerales bacterium
ACCCCCCACCCCTTTCCGTGATCCCCATAACCGGCGCAACCCCTTCCCAATCCTCCCCTTACGCCATTGTTTCGAGCATGCCCAAGCTTACCTCATACTTCAGCGGCTCCCCCCGCAGCAATCTCCCGCACTCATCCACCATGTATGCAGCCATCCGCTCGACCTCGTTACCCATGCTCCCGGCGATGTGGGGTGTGAGCACAAGATTCGCAAGTGTGTAAAACGGCGAGCCCGCCGGGGGCGGTTCCGTCGGGTCGGCTACATCCACCACAGCCGTTAGATCCGGCCTCCTCAGCAGCACCGCGAACATCCCCTCCGCGTCCACTATCGCCCCGCGCGCCGTGTTGATGAACGTGGCGTACGGTTTCATTGCAGCCAGGTGGGCCCCAGTGATCATTTTCCGCGTCGTCGGCAGGTTCGGCGCGTGCAAACTCACCACGTCCCCCCGCAAGAAGCACTCCTCCAGCGACACCCGCTCGACCCCTTCCACATCACCCCCGAACGGTTCGTACGCGATCACCTTCACATCAAACGGCCGCAGCAACTCCGCCACCCGTCGCCCGATCATCCCCAGCGAAATCAGCGCCACCGTCGACCCATACGCCCCCGTCACCCCCATCGCCCGCCACGCCTCCGGCCCGCCCTTTTCCCTAAGCTCCCGCGCATGCCACCACGTTCTCTTCAGCCCGAGCAGCACCTGCGCCAACGTAAACTCCGCGACCGGCAACGCATTGGCCGCCCAAGCGCTAACCACCCGAACCCCCCGCGCCAGAAACGGCCGCCCAAACCCCTGCACGGTCCCCGCCGCGTAGAACACCGCCTCCACCTTTGGCAGAAGCTCCCTGATCTCCTCGGCTGTGATCGCTGGCATGCCCCACGTCGAAAACACAAACCGAGCCTCCCGCGCCACGTCTGCGTACTTCCCCGCCCTCAAGTCCCGGGCTGACACCGCTTCCGCAAACAGTTCCACCATCTCGGACAATCGCTCCTTCTCGGCAACCGAATACACGTCCGCGATCTTCCCGCTCGCCCACTCCTCCCCACTGGTCAGAAAGATCGCCTTCGACTTGCCCGCTGGAATGCCCGTCGCCATGCCGTCAACTTACCTGAATCCTGCCGCCTCCGCCGCCCGCCAATCCCCGGCACTCCCATCCCAAACCCGACCACCGCCGCCCCCGGCTCGGGGATCACCCCAGCCGAGTCGATGAGCGCCACCCCGGCCGACCCGAGGTTGCTCAGCAGCCCCGTCTCCAGATTGACGCTAAACAGCGAGTCCCGCGGATTAGCCGCCCCCGTCGCGATGTTCACCAGCGCCGTTGTCACATACGCCGTACCCGTCACTCCCGAAATGTCGAACCCGATCGTGTTCTCGTCCGAGAAAAACCCCTAGTCGAACAGCCCCGTGTCCCCCACGGTGAAAAGTGTCCCCGTATTCGGACTCGCCGGCGACCCGCCCATCGATCCCATCGTTGCAATCGTGTCCAGCGCGTACTCGTAGTAGTAGAGAGTCTTCGATATCGCCCCCGCGAA
>JBBRUM010000690.1:0-1520 GCA_038247815.1 Tepidisphaerales bacterium
AAGGTCAGCGTGCGATGCAGCAGGGAAGTTCGGTTCATGTTGACAGTTTTCCCTTTTTTGACGGGCAGTGCAAGGAAAACAAAATTCACAGGGACCAGGCAAATAATCAAAAAGCACCCACTTTCCCAATTTCCGTTAGATCACTCCATCATGAGGCACGCTTGAACCACAAGCCACGGCTTGTGATTTTATCACTGCTATCTGCGCAGCCATCGCGAGATCGCTTGATCTCGTTCCCGCAAACGTCAGGGAACTCGAGTTCACCAGCGCCGACGCGGGGAATCTGAAGGTGAGGGAGCCGGGCGAGAGAAGGGGATGGTCTCCCACCAGCGACGAGGGATCGTCGCGCTCCGGCGAGGGCAAAGGGTCGACGGAATCTCATGCTCCGGCAAGGGAGTCGCTGACGTTACTATTAGCCTGTCCCCGGAGACGCGAGCCTTGTCCCCGGAGACGCGTCTGTTCGATCTTCCGGTTGGCGGTGGAGAGCTGGTCCCGTTTCGTCACCCCGCGCGAGTAGGCCCCCTCGATGAGGCATTCCTGGATGTCGAGGCTCGTGTCGACCAGCCGCTGCCCGAGGATGAATCGCTGATTCTTCGGGAACTGGTCCACCCGGGAGATTACCCATTTCGTGTATTCATACCACTTCGAGAGCAACACGGGTGGTTCAGACATACCTCATACCCTCTTCCGAATTTCCAAAAAAATTTCCCCGCCTCCGGCGGAGTCATAAAGGGTAAGAGGGGAAAAGAGTAGAGGGTTCAGGGACTTGCCACGCGGAAACCGATGGTGCTGTTCTCGTCGTCGGGGTTGAGGTCGGACCGGTTGGAGGAACGCAGGTTGCGCACGTTGCTGACCCACGAGCCGCCCAGCAGCCCCCGAAACGAACCGCTGATTACCGCGTCGTTCCATTCCCACACGTTCCCTCCCTGGTCGAATGTCCCGTAAAAACCCGCGCTGCCGGTGTAGGCTCCGACCAGGGTCAAGGCATTGACCACCGAACTGATGTTGGCTGAATTCGCTCCGCCGGGCGGAACCTCAGCCGTCGGGGCCGTGTCGCTCCCCGTCGGATAGAGCCAGTAGAAGTCATCCCCGGGAGGCCCCCCGGCCGATGAGGCCCTGGGATCGTGATACGCCGCCTTGTACCATTCGTCCTCGCTCGGGATCCAGTAATTCGCCCCGGGGTTTCGCGTGATCGTCAGCCCTCCGCTGGTCGCTCCGTTGAGCGGATAGGCCCCGTTCTCCGTCGTCGCCGCGTCCTGCGCCCCCGTCGGCCGACCGTTGTGCAGCCAGTTGCAGAAACGTGCCGCGTCGAACCAGCTCACATACGTCACCGGCCTGGTCCCCGTCCCGATCACGCTGTAGACGAAGCTGCCCGAACTCCCGCTCTGCGCGATCCCGGCGATGTTCAGATCGGTCGCCATGTTCGGGTTGTAGAGGGAGAAGACGTCCGTCTTTGCCACCGCGTTCAGAAAGGCTGTGTATTGCTCCAGGGTCACCTCGTACTTGCCGATCGAATATTC
>JBBRUM010000691.1:0-1516 GCA_038247815.1 Tepidisphaerales bacterium
GAGCCCGCCCCCGGATGCATCACCACGCCCCTCCCCCCCGAGTCCACACCCACCCGGCGCAGCAGGCCCTGCTTTCGAAGCAGCGCCACAATCTGCTCGACCGCCCCCGCCAACGCCGCATCCCCACCCCGGTCAACGGCTACGCACTGGCGAAGAAGGTGGTCAATGGCGTGGACTGGCGGTGTTGCTGCGTCTTCGGGTCGGGTGGTCAGATACGTCAACGTCGCCGTCGGTGCCAGCTCACGCACACGCTTGGACCACACGTCCCCCGGCTGACCCGTATAGCTGATGATTCTGTGAGCCGAACCCAGCAACCGGCGCACCGACTCCCCCGGCTCGACGTCCGCCGAGTACAACGCCGTGAACGCCACCGCCCCAGCCGACACCGACGACGAAGTATTCGGCACCCCCGACAGCGACGGCGACAGCCCCGTCTCCACGTCCACCCACTCCACGCCCACCATCTTCGCCGCCAACCGCCCCTTATCCGACGTTGTGACATACCGCACCCGCGACGTCGGGTACAACCGCGTCAACGCCAACGCCAGCGGAAACGACAACACCAAGTCGCCCAACGCACCGGAATGAAAAATCAGCACGTTTCGGAGCATCAGTCAGTCCGAGAGTAGCCACTCACCGCGACGCCGCCGCACAAACAAACAAACGTCCCGCCCGGACGATACCGGGCGGGACGCACGAATCCCAGTGCTTTATCGAATCGTGCCCGCCACGGAGCACGAATTAGTTGGTCACAAGGATGCAAACAGTCGCCATCCTGTTCCGCTCGGATACTTGCTCCACCGTAAGCGTCGATTCCTCGACGCTACCCGAATCGACCTTGATGTCATTCTTCGCCAGAAACTTGCGAACGCGACCCGCAGAAATCGCCAGCGAATAGCTGTTGATGATCGTTTCATCGGTCGTCGTCCCGGCAGACAGAACGCCCATTACATGGCCCAAGTTGTCATACACCGGACCGCCCGAGTTCCCGGGGTTCGCCCGCGCATCCAACGTAATGTCGTACCCGCCCCGCGGGTTGTTCCCCGACGCAACCGCACCCTGAGTGGTCTTTACCGTGTAACCGAACCGTTCCGGCGAGGGATACCCCATGATGATCACGTTGGAACCATCCTTCGGGTTGTCGTAGGCAGACAACTGAACAAACGAAAACGGCGTGTCAGACTTTACCCGGATCAGCGCCAAATCCTGCTCGTCGTCGATCGCCACAACCTCAGCCGACCTTTGCGTGCCGTCCGTGAACTTCACCATCATCCCCTTACCCGAACCGGCAACGTGCTTGTTGGTCACAATCAACCCGTCCGCGGAAATCAGGAATCCCGACCCGGAACCGACAACACCCTTCCGCTCCTTCGCTGCCCGCTCCGACCCCGCGCCAGTCCCCCGACCCGCCGAACCGGGCATCATGTACAAAAACGCATTCGACGGGCCGCTAATGCTGTACTTCCGCCCCAGCAGGTTTGCCGCGTCACGCGCCGGCTTGAGTCGTGCAGCCCGC
>JBBRUM010000692.1:0-1506 GCA_038247815.1 Tepidisphaerales bacterium
GCCATCCTGATCTTCTTCGGCAGGAAGATCTACAGCGACGATGAAGCCGGGCTCGAGCGATACGGCAGCGTCATGGGCTGGAAAGACCTGATCTGCATCGGAATCTATATGTTGCTCGTACCCGTCATGACGCGGCTGCACCCCCTGCGGGCGGGGGTGGTCGGATACATCTTGATGACGGTGGCGGCGCTAGCCGGGATGTTGCTTATTCATGACGAGGTGACGTTCAGGTGGATCGTCATCATCACGTTCGCGACCGTGGGGCTATATCTGGGCGGGACGGGTGCGATCGGGCCGAGGTTGCTGCCGAAGGAGAAGTAGGGGCAATTCGCCAGTGCGGGGGCGATCGTGTTTCGGTTGAGCGTCGCCCTGGTCGGGGGAGTGGCTGGCTAAATCTTTTAATTCTTCGGGCCGAGGTTCGTCTTTGCGTGGCTGTTCGTATTTCTGCTGATGGGGACGGCGCTGATCCTTTGGCTGTACTCGGATTGGAAGAAGCTCGGCGGCGATGCGTCGTTCACGTCACCGATACCGGGGGCTGGGAGAGGTGGATTCGAGTTCGTTCGGCAATCCGACCGAGATTCATAATAATCAAGTCCCCCACCTTGCCATTTCGAGATCAGAAATGTTGTAAATCCAGAGAGGGATGATGAAACGACTATTGACAGCGTGGCTGGTGCGCGAAATACTCTATCTTGACTGAAAGTCGCGGAGGAAAACGATAGCCGCCGAGAGCGCTTCCGAGGGTCGCCCTCATTGTGAGGGTTCACTTCTTACCCCGGTTGCCCTGTCACCTCGCCGGTCGGCTTGAGTTTACTTCCTTAGAGACGTGCATCCGTCAAGGGTGTTTGTCGAAAAACGGTTTCAGTGCCGTTCGGCGCGTGTTGCGTCGGCGAAGTGTGGTGAGCGTGACGGAAAGTGTCCCGTAAAATCGGGCTTTGGTAAATCCTGAGGAGGATTCAATGAAAAAGCGCGGACTTTTTGCTATGGCAGCCACGGTGCTGCTGGTGTCGTCGAGCGTACATGCGGCAGACATCGTTTTCGGAGACTTTGAAACGGGCTTTGATGACTTCATCCCCCAGCAAGGTTCGATTCTGTCTACGAGCACGCAGTTCGGCGTGACGCGGGGCTCGCAGTCGCTGGCAGTCAATCGCAACGCCAGCGGTTTCTGGGGCTTAACTTCGTCGAACGTGATCTCCGTTTCGCGTGACAACTTCCTCGCCGCAACCTCGGTGAGCTTCGACTTGACGCTGCTCGCGTCACAGCTTGGCAGCGACGGTGCGACGTTCGAAGGATTTGCCCAAAGCAATGAGTTTGTCATCAACGACACCGGCGGAGCTTTCGTCCAACGGAACTTCAATTCTGGCCTCGCGACCGACACCTTCGGCCGCAACGGGCAGTGGGGTGGCCAAGACGGCACGCGGACGCTCACCTGGAACCTGGACAACTACCCTGCCCCGCCGTCGGCTCCGGGGTTGACGTACAAGCAGCACCTCACAAACAACCCGC
>JBBRUM010000693.1:0-1496 GCA_038247815.1 Tepidisphaerales bacterium
ATCCGCCGCTGGAACACGCCGAGTGGCACGGCTGCACACCGACGGACCTGATCATGCCGTTCTTCCTGTTCATCGTCGGGGTGTCGATCGTGTACGCGCTGGACTCGAAAAGGGCGGACTCGGCCAGCCACGGCGGGCTGATGTGGAAAATCGCCAAGAGGGCGGCGGTGCTGTTCGGCTTGGGGATCGTGCTGGCCCTTTTTCCCGGTTCGCCCGACGCGGTGAAGGTGCTTTTTTCCACGCCGCTGGACCGACTGGACCACCTGCGGATCATGGGTGTTCTCCAGCGGATCGCGGTGGTTTACCTCGTCTGCGCGGTGCTGTTCCTCAAGACGCCATGGCGGGTTTGGCTGTGGAGCTGCGCGGCGATTGTGGTGGGATACTTCCTCGCCCTCACGGTCGTCCCGGTGCCGGTGGACTCCGTCGCCTCGCTCGCCACCACACGGACGGGCACCGCGACCACCGCCCCGGCGGTGGGAACCTGGATGAGCGGAAACCTCCAGCCGGCGACCAACCTCGCCGCCGTCATCGACCGAAACACCCTCGGGGCGAGACACTTGTACAAGGGCGGACCGATGGACCCCGAAGGCCCCTTTTCAACGATCTCGGCGATCGCCTCGGGGCTTATCGGAGTGCTCGCGGGCTACTACCTCAAACGCGGCCGGGGTGAGATCACCGAGCGCATCGCCTGGCTGTTCACAGCCGGGCTGGCGCTGGCCGCGGCGGGCTGGCTATGGGGGTACTTCCATCCGCTGAACAAGCAGCTTTGGACGAGCTCGTTCACACTTCTGACGGGCGGGTTGGCGGCGATGCTGCTGGCCGCGACGTACTGGGTGCACGACGTGCGGGGGATCAAAAGGGGGGCGGGCGTGTTCCTCTGGTTCGGGGTGAACGCAATCGCGGCGTTCTGGGGCTCTGGCCTGATGGTGCGGGCGTTCGGCTTGGTTCGGTTGGACGCGGAGGGGAAGTTGCCCGTGCACACATGGTTTTACCGCAACGCAATTGCAAGCTGGGTATCGCCCCCCGAGCTGGCGTCACTGGCGTACGCGGTGCTGTTTCTGTGCCTCTGGACCGCGATCGTCTGGTTGATGTGGAAAATGAAGTGGATCGTCAAGGTCTAGCCGGTTCACCACGATGGCCCGGAGAAAACAGGCGTCCACGGACTTTCACGGAGGGGCGCGGACAAGACAGATTCAGTGAAAAAATTGTGTTCTAATCAAAGCCATCGATGATCATGCTCGGTGTCGTATGACAGTGTGATGAATCTGATGTTTTTACCATTATTGCAATTACACTATCCGTCTTCATCCGTGTCCGTCCGTGGCAGCGCATTGTCTGCGCGTTCCCTCCGAGCCCTCCGTGCCTCGGTGGTGAACTGCAATCACCGGGACACGAGCATTAGCGGAGAGAGGGTCAGTGTGGGCATTGGATGGCTGGTACGGGTGAGCGGGGTGATGGCGAGGGTCGCCGGGAGGGTCGGGAGGGTTACGGAGGAG
>JBBRUM010000694.1:0-1493 GCA_038247815.1 Tepidisphaerales bacterium
CGGCGCTGACCTTGGCAGATTCGTCGACTCGACCGTCGTTGCGCGCAAACGGGGACATTACATCAAGGTCGTGGGGCTTGCCGTCCGGTGCCAGCACGAAGTACAGCGCCGCAGCCAGCCCGGTTCCCAGCACCAGCACTGCCGCGAGCGAAATCCACTGCGGACTCGACCGCCGCCCGCTGACCTCCTGCCGGTCCTCCGTGAAGTGGTCCAACAACGCGGCGCGCTCCAGTTGCGACTGGGCCACTTCGTACACCTCGCGCGGAGCCGCCTCGGCTGGAACGCCGCCGAGCTGACGACGGTGTACCTTGAGGTCTTCAAGGATTTGCTGTTCCTTGGGGTGGGCGCGGAGGTAGGTTTCGAGCTCGATGCGGCGCTCGGGGGGGAGGGCTCCGTCGAGGTAGTCGAGAAGCAGAATCTCGGTTTTTTCGTCGGCTGCGCGGATGCTCATGTGGAGGCCCTCCCTTCGGCGGGGTGATCCGCGGGGGCGTTGGAGCTGGGTGGTGTGGGGGGATTCGCGCGCGGCTTGCGGGGGTCGACGTTCATGTACTTTTGCAGTTCCTCCCGGAGCGCAAGCCTCGCCCGGAACAACCTCGATTTGACCGTGCCCACGGGCAACTGCAACACGTCCGCGATCTCCCGATATTCCAACTG
Source organism: Tepidisphaerales bacterium (assembly GCA_038247815.1). GTDB lineage: Bacteria > Planctomycetota > Phycisphaerae > Tepidisphaerales > Tepidisphaeraceae > JBBRUM01. Next base: position 655 of record JBBRUM010000694.1, read on the forward strand.
ATCGACATCACGCAACACGAGAACCGTCCTGTATTCCGAGTCCAGCCGGCCGAGCGCGGCGACGACCTGACGCGCCTCCTCGGCTGCCAGGAGCTCGCCCTCCGGCCCGGCCGAACGCTCGGCTGGGTCCGCCCGCGATCGCCCCCCCCCGCCGCCTCCCGCGGCGCCGCCAGTGTCCAGTGAAAAGACCCGATGCCTCCGCACCTTCCTCAGTCGGGCGATCGCGAGATTCACCGCGATCCGGTAGAGCCACGTATACGGCGCCGAATCCCCCCGAAACCCCTCCAACGAACTAAACGCCTTCAGATAGGTCTCCTGCGCCAACTCCCTCGCCTCCTCACGGTCGCCCACGATCCGAACCAGCACCGTGTACAACCGGTCCTGCGTCGCGACGACGAACGACCCGAACGCGGCGCGGTCGCCGCTTTGGGCGCGGCGGACGAACTCCAGCTCGGCCCCGCCGGACGAAGGCGCGGCCCCCCCCGCCGCGGCGGGCGCGGGAAGGCGGGTCTGAGCGGCGGGAGCGCCCACTGCCGACGTAACGTCGGAAGGGCTGGCCGGTCCACCCGCGCCGGTCGTCTTGCCGGTCGCGGCACCTACGATCATGTCTGCGTTCCAAGCATGTGGAATAATCTCGCCCACCCTCTATGACGCACAGAGGCGGCGAAAGTTCCACATTGTATCCGGGAACGCGTCCCCGTGTAAGGTACGTGCCAGACTTGCGAGCGGTCCGACACAAACCTCGCGGGCCCTCCGCCTTGCCCATTTTCCGCAAACCACCATGTCTACCCCCACCACCCGCACCGGCCCGACCGACAACCTCGCCGGGTTCCTCGACC
>JBBRUM010000695.1:0-1492 GCA_038247815.1 Tepidisphaerales bacterium
CCTGAATTAACTACTTTTCGGTGATCGTGATCTTCTTGATCGTGTCACCCTGTTCGATGGCGTTGACGATGTCTTGGCCTTTTGTGACTTGGCCGAAGACGGTGTGCTTGCCGTCGAGGTGGGGGGTGGGGCGGTGGGTGACGAAGAATTGCGAGCCGTTGGTGGCGGGGCCGGCGTTGGCCATGGAGAGCATGCCGGGCTTGTCGTGCTTGCGGGGGTTTTTGGCGGGGTCGGTTTCGTCCTGGAACTGGTAGCCGGGGCCGCCGCGGCCGGTGCCGGTCGGGTCGCCGCCTTGGATCATGAAGTCCTTGATCACGCGGTGGAACGACACGCCGTCGTAATAGCCCTCGCGCGAGAGGAAAACGAAGTTGTTGACGGTGACCGGCGCGTCTTTGGCGAAGAGCTCGATCTCGATGGGACCTTTGGTGGTGTCAATCACCGCGGAATAGGCCTTGGAGACGTCGATGGCCATGGCAGGGGGGGCGTCGTACTTCTTGGGGGCCAGCGAAGCGCCGAGCGAGACAATGGCGGCGAGTGCAATAACGGGCAGTACGTATTTCATGGGGTTCCTTTGTTGGGCGAATGATAGGCGGCGGCGTGCAAAAGTGGAATCAAGCGTTGTGTGGCGGGGGGGAAATAGGTTGCCAAGGACCTGCGCGGACGGGCACGGACATAACACATTGCAAAGACATTAAGTACATGGAGCTGTCGCTCCCCGCGGCGCCCATCCGGCCTCTCTGTGCATTCTTCATCCGCGATAGTCCGTGGCCAGGCACTTCTTCTCCGCGTTTCTCCAAGCCCTCAGTGGCTCAGTGGGGAACCAAAGACCTACGCGTAAACGGTGGGATCGGGGATGTGGGCGTCGGCGAAGCCCTTTCTTCGCAGGGCGCAGCTGTCGCAGTGGCCGCAGGCCAAGCCGGTGGAAGTGGGATCGTAGCAGGAGTGGGTGAGGGAGTAGTCGACGCCGAGGGCGGTGCCGCGGCGGATGATTTCGGCTTTGGTGAGGTGGAGGAGGGGGGCGTGGATGAGGACGGGGTGTTCGGGGTCTTCGGTGGCCATCTGGGTGGCGAGGTTGGCGAGGGATTGGAAGGCGGCGATGAACTCGGGGCGGCAGTCGGGGTAGCCGGAGTAGTCGAGTGCGTTGACGCCGATGAAGATGTCGCGGGAGCGGGTAACCTCGGCGAGGGCGAGGGCGAAGCTCAGGAAGACGGTGTTGCGGGCGGGAACATAGGTGATGGGGATGCCGTGGGCCATGTCGTGGGGGGAGCGGTCCTTGGGGACGTCAATGTCGGCTGTGAGGGCGCTGCCGCCGAAGGCCCGCAGGTCGATGCGGGCGAGGCGGTGATGTGCGTTGTGGAGTTGGGCGAGCTTGGCGGCTGCGGTGAGTTCGTGGCGGTGGCGCTGGCCGTAGTCGAAGGCGAGGGTATAGAGGGGATTGAAGCCGGCGTCGTCGGCGATGGCGAGGCAGGTGGCCGAGTCGAGGCCGCCGGAG
>JBBRUM010000696.1:0-1465 GCA_038247815.1 Tepidisphaerales bacterium
CGTCCAGTAGTCCGTCCGCTCGTGGGTTTGCAGGTCGTAGGTTTGGCTGCCGTCGGCTGAGCGGTACCGCGTCATCACATGCTGGCGGTCCGCGGCGAAGAAGTACGTCCCACGCAACTGATCTCCCACGAGCAGCTCGACCTTGTGGTCGCCGCCGTCCATCCCCGCGTACCGCACCTTCGCCGCCACTGTGGCGATCGCCGCCGCCCGGTTCGACTTTTGTGTGGGCAGGAGATTGATCGCCTGCGACGCTTCGGCGTTGAAAGCAAAGTCCCGCAGGTAAAGCGGCAACGCATCCTCGGGAACCATCGGCCGGCCGGCCGACTTCAACTGCGCCGAAACCCGCCCCGCCTCCGGCATGTACGAGAAGGTTTCCAAGCTGTACTCCCGCCCCGCCTTCTCCGACGTCGGGAGCAGCGACCGGAAGCTCGTTCCGCAAAACTCCTGCGACGACTGGTCGTACCGCGTCAGCAGCATCCCTTCGACCGACAGATGCGATGTGGTGACGAAGTGGTAGGCGTAATTGGGCGTGGGAACGGCTTCGATCTGGTTGTGCTTGAAAACCTCGGCGGTCGACTTTGAGCCGGTCGCTTTGGTCCACGTCTTCGTGTCGTGCTGTTCCTTGTTGGTAAAGACGATCGCGGTGTAGGAGCGCGGCTGGCCGTAAATCACTTTCGACGCGGCGTAAGTCGCTTTCTCCACCAGCCCGTCATGCCACACCGGGTCCGTCCGCCAACTCGCCGCCGAATCTGCCGGGGGAGCAACCCCCGCCGCCCCCGACCCCGCTCTTCCCGACATCGCCAGTGCCCCCGCCAAAACCACCGACGCACATACTGCCACCACAAAACGCGACATCTTCATGAACTACTCCTTCTCAACCATCAACCTCACCGCCGAATGCACCGCCGCTAGCTTTTCGTCAAAATCGTCGTATGCACCCACCTGCACCAAATTCGGGTGGGCACGCCACAAATCGTACATCCGCTCGCCCGACGCAATCGCCTCCAAGGGCGACTCAAATCGAACCGGGTTCGAAATGTCATGGTCGTACAAATTCAGCGCAGCCGCCGTCTCCAAACACAGCACCGCAAAATACCGACCCAACTCCGCCCCCGCCGTCGTCCCCATCGCCGCCCAGAACGCTTCGGCCCCGTCCGGCCAGTACCCCGCTCCATCTAGAGTACCGCGGTCCAAAATGAGAAGGGGTACCCCGGCTGCGCTAGCCGCAGCGACGGCTTCGGATTCCTGCTGGAGCTGAAGTCGGTACATCTCGGTCTGTGCAGCCCGTCGCTGGTCGATTGAGAGCTGATCCCACTTTTTCCCCAGGCGTGTGTACACCTGCGTGGCGGCTTCGGGAACGTACACGGCGTGAGGGGCGAGCTGTTTCTCCAAGTACTTGCCTGCAATGGTCTTGCCAGCGCCGGGGCCGCCGGTGAGCACGATCTTTCTGGGCGCAGCGGAGAAG
>JBBRUM010000697.1:0-1465 GCA_038247815.1 Tepidisphaerales bacterium
ACGCGAAAGCTTCTGCTCGTCGCATCGGCCCTGTGCTCCATCCTCTTCACCCTTGTGTACATCGCCGGAATCGGTTTTTTGTCGCTCGTGGTCGGCGGAATGGTCGGCCAGATTTACCTGGGCCTCATGGGCCTGCTTTTGCTCATTGCCGTCGCCCAATCCCGCCGGCTGCTGCACCGCCGCCGTGTCGCCGCGGTCTTTGGCGTCGTAAGTCACGCCATCCGAATGCGCCTCCCCCTCCCCGAGTTCCTCTCCGCCGCAGCCGAATCCGAACGCGGCACCCTCCGCAAACGCCTCCGCTCCATCGCCCACAACCTTCGCGCCGGACACCCCATCGAACGTGCCCTCGGCGAATCCCTCCCCGAACTCGACAAGCGCCAAGCCTCCCTCATCCTCGCCGCCGCCGCTACCGGCTCGACCGCCGAAACCCTCGACCGACTCTCCTCCGAACACACCTCCCAATCCGCCGACCCCATCAACTCCTCCTCATCCACGCTCGCCTACGCCATTTGGACCTCCGCCATCCTCTGCGGCGTCTCCATGCTCATCTTTGACGTCGTCACCCACAAGTTCGATCTCATCATCCGTGACTTCGGCGGCGCATTCAGCTACCGCCCCTTCAGACCACTCTACTCGCTTTATCCCTTCCTCGGCCTTGCCGCCGCAGGCATTCTCCTAATCCTCACCAACCGCGCACTCACCCGGCTCTTCCAACGCCGCGGCACCTCCGGCCAATCCCACCCTCCCCTCTCCCCCGCCCGCCGACACCGCGCCTTGGCCGACTTCTACCACACCTCAGCCGATACACTCCAATCCGGCCAACCCCTCGAAAGTATCCTCCCGTGGCTTAAAGGCTCCACCCAAACCTCCAAACTCTCCAGCGGCGTCGCCGCTCTCCTCGAATCCATCACCTCCGGCCAATCCCTCACCCAAGCCGCCCGCGCCGCCAAGCTCCCCCGCGGCGACGTCGCACTCCTCGCCATCGCCCGCGGCCCCCTCCAACTCGCCACCGCCTTCCGCTACCTCGCCGAAGTCCGCGAACGTGCCCTCTCCGCCTCCCGCGAACGGCGACTCGCCTTTTTCTCCCTCTTCGCCACCACCGTACTCGCCCTCTTGACCATCCCCGTCATCCTGATGATCTGGATGCCCATGTTGCAAATCCTCGAACTCGTCTCAGAGCAGATCACCCGCACACGGTACTAACCCATGAATCCCCCGCGCCTCCGACTCCACCCGCCCCCGCCAGGCCGGCGAGCTTTCGTGCTCCTCGACGCCGTCGCCGGCCTCGTTCTCATCTCCGTCATCGGCGCCGTCCTGATCGTCTCCATCACCCGTTTCGCCCGCGTCGACAACCACCTCGCCGACCAGCGCACCGCCGCCCGCCGACTCGAAACCGCCCTCATCGACCTCTCCCTCGGCAAGCCCCTCCCCCAAGACATCCAACGCACCCCCCTCACACCCCCAC
>JBBRUM010000698.1:0-1459 GCA_038247815.1 Tepidisphaerales bacterium
AGGTGCAGTCGTCGTGGTTCGATCCGCGTTACGCAACGGCGCACCCGATTTACCGAGGGGGCAACGAGAGACTTCAAACCTTCACGCCACCCTCCTCCGGCCCCGGCCGGGACTGGCTGCTGGTCTTGGATGATTCCACAAAACAATTTCCACCTCCGGGGACCTCCATCCCTTCTCGAAAGTGACTTGCCCCCACCTTTGTGCCCATCCTGCCAGCGGCGAGTTGAGTATCCGGGGGCGATTTGCCCCGTGATGAATCGCGGTGACCGGCGGGAGCCGATCGTGAAGGACAAGGACGACGCGGATCGGAGCCGTTTCGTCGAGACGCTGAGCGAAGCGTGCGCCAAGACGAGCTGCCGGGTGCACGCCTACCCGTGGTCCGCAACGGAGACCCCATCACCATCGATGCCACGTCGCAGACCATCACGCTCGGCGTGCCCGCCAAGGAGTTGAAGGCGCGCCTCAAGGCTTGGAAGCAGACCCGCCCCCTCCACTACACCCGCGGCGTACTCACCAAATACGCCGCCACCGTCACGTCCGCGTCCGAAGGCGTCGTCACTGACCGCGACCTGTAGGCCACTGTGGCCGCCCCCATCCGGACGCGCCGGGAATCGACTCTCGAACCGCAGTCAGGATGCGAGTAGGCGGACGTCACTCGACGGCACCCGGAAGACCGCAGAATTAGCCAATATCAAGAACCGACCCCTTTACGACCCCTTTAACAGGCGTCGATGAGGCCTTTTTAAGGAAGCGGGCGGCTCCGGCTATCAGGTGGTCTGGTATTGCAGCTCTTGAAAATTAAGCTGCGGCGAACGCCGCGAAAGGTGGAGCATCTCGATGCCGACTACTTGGTTCTGTTCGTTAAAGTCCAGCACTACGCCGGGTGATACTTCCTCGGATTCGATGATCTTCGAATCATCCAGCCGCAGGTAGAGTGCGTCCGCTTCTTTATCAATGTGCAGTTTCATAGTTTTCCTTTCATGGATCGGTCAAAGAATACACTCACAACCCGGTTCGGTTCAACTGTCGTATTCACGGCGACTCGCAAGACTCGCCCGCCAAACTCGGGGATGCGGCGGAAATATCGCCGCACCGTGGCATCCTCTGGGTCGGGGAGGATAGATTCGGGGGCACACAAAGTCCGCTCCATCCATTCGGTCTCAATGCCTCGTTCATCCAAAGCCTTCTGCGCGTGTTTGGTTAGCTCGTAGTTCATACGCGGCCCTCCTGTTTGATGACGGCGAGCAGGTCGGGGCTGGCGGCGGGGAGGCGGAGGAGGCGGTTGCGGATGGGGTGGCTGGGGGCGTTGAACGTCAGGTGCAGGTGGGTGAGGAAGTCGCGCTGCATCGCTTCGCTGGCCTCGGGGGCGTAGGCGGCGAGGTGGGGCGCAAGGGAGTCGTGAAAGAGCAGGTCCCGCTCCGCCATGTGCTCGCGGAAGTAACACTCCATCACGCAGGCG
>JBBRUM010000699.1:0-1433 GCA_038247815.1 Tepidisphaerales bacterium
CAAGGCGGGGAAGGGCATTTGCGGTTCGACGAATCACGCGAGAACCCGTAAACTAAGTCAATCGCATTCGTAGCTCAACTGGATAGAGCATCGGTCTTCGGAACCGAGGGTTGGGGGTTCGAATCCCTCCGAGTGCATTGTCGGAAACCCGATTAGCCGAAGGGTTTTACCCTTACCCCGATCAGTTTCGGGCGCGGCCCTCCAATTGCGGTTTCGTGAAACTATTTCACGAAACCTCGGAGATCGCGCCGATGTCACGTCCCCGCAAGGTCGCAGCCCGCTACCTCAAACACGCCAGCGGGAGAGCCAGAGCCCTCTGGAACGATGCAACCGGACCCAAGGTTCGGCTGCTCCCCGGCCCATTCAACTCACCGGAATCCCTCGAAGCTTTCGCGCGGCTACAGTTAGAGATCGCCACAGGAGAGAAGGGTGGGAGAGTGATGGAGAGTACGCCCACGCTGGTGGAAGTGGTTCTCCCCTACATCCGATTCGCCGAAGGGTACTACGGGGAAGGCTCAGAACTGGAAGCCGTGAAGTCCGCCCTCAAGGTCGCCCGCGAGCTGTACGGGATGGACGCGGTCGCCGAATTCGGGCCGAAGAAGTTGGCCGCCGTCCGGGAGGCGTTCCGGCGAAAGGGTTGGTCTCGGACCTACGTCAACCGCCAGACGCAAAAGATCGTCCGCGCGTTCAAGTGGGCCGCCTCCGAAGAACTGATCCCCGCCCCGCTGCACCAAGCGATCAAGACCCTGAGTCCACTCCGCCGCGGGCACTGCGACGCGCCCGAGACGGAGCCCCGGAAACCGGCGAATGTCGAGCATGTGACCGCGACACTGCCGCATCTGCCGAAGCACGTTCGAGGCATCGTCGAGCTGATCCGTTTGACCGGTATGCGCCCGTCCGAGGTGTGCCGGATGACTCTGGGGCAGATCGACCGTACAGGCCCACTGTGGGTCTATCGCTTGGCACAGCACAAGAACTCGCACCGGGGGACTGCGAGGACTGCGATCCTCGCAGGCGCCGCCCAATCCGTGATCGCGTCGCATCTCGAAGGCTGCACACTCGGCGATGACGACCCGATCTTCAGCCCGCACAGGCAGCGGGGGGAGCGATTCACCGCGATGCGAGCCGCAAGGAAGTCCAAGGTGCAGCCGTCGCAAGTGTCACGGAAGGTGAAGCAACCGAAGCGACTGCCAGGGGCATGGTTTACTTCGCATGCCGTCGCCAACGCGGTCGCGATAGCTGCTAAAACAGCTGGTGTCCAACCCTGGTCACCCTACCAACTCCGGCACCTCAAGGGCGCCGAGCTACGGGAGAAGTTCAGCCTCGAACACGTGCGTGCGGTACTCGGGCACAGCCACGCTTCGATGACGGCCCACTACGCGAAGGGTGCGGACGAAGCCCTGGCTGCCGAGGTCGCCAGGGCGATGGGGTGA
>JBBRUM010000700.1:0-1414 GCA_038247815.1 Tepidisphaerales bacterium
CATGAACGCCGAGTGTATCACAACCGTGCGCCCGAACCGTCGGCGGCGACGCCTCCAGAGCTACAGGCCGTACTCCCGCCAGCGGCGGTCGAGCAGCGCCTGGACCTCGGGCGGGTAGCCCAGAGGCTTGGGGTACTTCCGCACACCGTAGCCAAGGGATTCCTGCGGGAGTTTGCGTGTCGCGTCGAACCCGAGCTTGCTGCCGACGCCGAGCTCCGGGGCGGCGTGGTCGAGGATGTCGACGGGGCCGCGAACGATCTCTGTGTCTCGGGCGGGGTCGCAGTGGGCGTAGAGGTGGAAGAGCACCTGCTGCTCGTCGTGCACGTCGACGTCGTCGTCCACGACGACGATGAACTTGGTGAACGCCATCTGCCCCGCGCCCCAGATCGCGTGCATGACGCGGCGGGCTTGCAGGGGGTATTCCTTTTTGATCTTGATGTAGGCGCAGTTGTGGAACACGCCAGCCATCGGCAGGGAGTAGTCGGTGATGTCGGGGACGAGCGTTTTGAGCAGGGGGAGGAAGATTCGCTCGGTGGCCTTGCCGAGGAAATAGTCTTCCATGGGTGGGCGGCCGACGACGGTGGCGGGGTAAACGGCGTTTTTCCGGTGGGTGATGGCGGTGACGTGGAACGCGGGGTAGCGGTCGGCGAGCGAATAAAACCCCGTGTGGTCGCCGAAGGGGCCTTCGAGAAGCGTTTGGCTCGGGTCGACAAATCCCTCGATGACGATCTCGGATTGCGCGGGCACTTCCAAGGGAATGGTCTTGCAGGGGACGAGGTCGATGCCTCCGCCATTGAGGAACCCGGCGAAGAGGTGCTCCTCGATGCCCGGGGGCAGCGGAGCGGTCGCGGCGTAGGGCATGACGCTGCCGCCGCCGAGGCAGACGGCCAGGGGCATCTTCTCGCCGCGGGCTTGGTAGGCGCGGAAGTGCCGAGCGCCGTCGTGGTGCATGTGCCAGTGCATCGCTGCCAGCCTCGGTCCGAAGACCTGCACCCGGTACATCCCGATGTTCCGAGCGAGGGTCTCGGGGTGTCGCGTGTGGATACCGCCGAGGGTGATGTATCTCCCCGTGCCGCGCGGGCCGGAGGTGCCGGCTGAGACGGAGGCGGCGTGGCGGAAGTCGACCTCGGTTGAGGTCACGTCGCCGTCGAGGGGCCAGCACTGGAGAATGGGCAGGCGCGTCAGGTCTGCCCGATCGCCCTCGAGCACCACGTCCTGGCAGGGACCCGAGCGGACGATCTTGGGGGGGTAGCTGGCCATCTTCAGCAGGTCCGGCAGCTTCTTCATCTTTTCCAGGAGCGTCGTGGGTATCTCTGGCTTGACGAGTTGCTGAACGCGGTCGGCGAGTTCGGCGAGGTTGGCCGTGCCGAACGCGAGGTTGACCCGGGCGTACGATCCGAAGGTGTTGATGGCG
>JBBRUM010000701.1:0-1412 GCA_038247815.1 Tepidisphaerales bacterium
GTAAGGTCGCTTTAGGTGGCGTCGCGGGCGCACTGGGCCCGGTGGCGGTCGTAGTGCATTTGGAGCATAAGCCCCAGTGCGGGGGAGGTCTCGAGCCTCGTAGCGAGGTCGAGTGCGGAGGCCACGGTAACGCCGCGCTTGGCGTTGGGAAGCTCGTTGAGCTTGGCTGTAGTCCAGCCGAGGCGATGGGCGAAGCCCCGCTGCAAGACTTCGGCGGGTTTGAGGAACTTTTAGCGCAGAATACGACCGGGTTGGATGGGGTTGGGTTGACGCATGGGGGTGAGGTGCGGCTTGTCATCCGGGGCGGGGGGCAAGGAAGGGGATTTGGTGCGGAAAAGGAGTGACGGTCAATGGGGTGTAGCCAGCCGGTTCACCGTCAATCTGCACGGGGATGGGGGTCGGGGAGGTGATCGTGATCGGGTGGGGCGTCGTGGTGTAGAGCGTCCCGGGGCGGGTGGTATGGCGGCGCAGCACGGCGAGGAGGAGGGTGGCGAGGCCCTGAACAAAGCTGCGGCAGGGGAATGCGAGCACGTCGAGGTGGCGGTCGGTGGGGTCGGCTCGGGAGAGAAACGAAAATCCAATCCCGTGCTGCTTCACATGACCCACCATCACCATCCCCTGCGCCGGCCCGAACACGAGCTTCTCGCCGATGTGCACGCAAAGCGTGGGGTAGTTCCACGCCCGCACCGACCGGAACGTCGGCAGGAGGTACGAGAGGTACGAAATCGGACCCGTGCGGTGGGCGGAGAGGTCGTGAATCACATGCCCGTCCAACCCGGCGCCGGCGACGATGAGAAACAGGTCGTTGTTTGCCAGCGCCGCGTCGCGGGGCACAATGTGGTAGTCGCCAAGGAGCCGGAGGGCGTGCTTCTCAGTCTTGCGAGGCAAGTCGAGAGACTGGCGCATCAGGTTGGCTGTGCCCGTGGGTATCACAAGGATCGGGGGCGGCGGGGTAAACGGGCCGGTGAGGCTGGGTGACAACTCAGCGGTGGGCACGCACAGTCGCGACACGACGGACCGCAGTGTGCCATCGCCCCCGATGGCAATTGCTGCATGATAGGGCGGAAGGGGCAAAGCCGATTCGAGGGGGGGGGTCAGGACGAGGTGTGGGCAGTAACCCGCGGAACTCAGGGCGGCCGAAAGACGCTCGGCTGTCGCGAGGGATTGACCCCTGCCAGCGATGGGGTTGGCGAAGATCAAAACGGTTTTCGAATCGCGACACGCCGGGGAGACAAGACTTTTCTCGCCTTGGGTAATATGTGTTACAGAATAAGGGGTGGAAAGGGTGGACACGGTTTGTCGGGGGGTTCTAGAGATAAGACGTCGGATAGCAGTTATGTTTGCGTGTCCCGGGTTTGCAGAGGCGATGGTAGCCGCCCGGACCAGTACTGGAGCTAAAGACGAAGGATGAC
>JBBRUM010000702.1:0-1409 GCA_038247815.1 Tepidisphaerales bacterium
CGTGTGCAAGCCGGTGAAGGTGGAGGGGGAGGATGCGAAGGCGGCAACGACGGCGAGGGTCTGGGCGATGTCGGGGGTGGCGGAGAGGTCGGCTGTGATGCCCCGGAGGGTTTGTGTGCCGGTGACCGTGATCTGGTCGCGCTTGACTTCGACGGACGCGCCCATCTCGCCCAGCAGCTCCGCCACGGCGACATCACCCTGCAGCGAGGTCGAGCCGAGGGCGTCGATGGTGATCGACGAGCCCGGGTGGAGTGCGGCGGCTGCGAGGAAGTACGAGGCGTTGGAGGCGTCGGGTTCGATGGCGTAGCGGCCGCCGGTGTAGTGGCCCTGGGGGATCACGATCTTCGTCGGATCGCCGGTGTCGGGGTCGCGCTCGAGCTCGGCGAGGTGGCCGAAGTGGTCCATCAGCCGCATCGTCATCGAGACATACGGCCAAGACGTCTGCTTCCCGGTCAGGGCAACCCGCACCTCGTGCCGCGCATACGGCGCGACCATCAGCACCGCGGAAAGATACTGCGACGACATCGCCGACCCAAAGTGCAGCAAGCCTCCCGGAAGTCGGTTGGCGGTGATCGTCAGCGGGGGAAACCCATGGTCAAGCTCGTACCCAATGCGCACCCCCATGTTCTTCAGCAGCGTCCCAAGCTCTCCCAGCGGCCGCTGCCGCATCCGCGGCACGCCGTCGAGCCGGTACGTCCCCTTTCCCCGGGCGAGCGCGGCCGCGAGGAACCGCAGCGTGGTCCCGGAGTTTCCGCAGAACAGGTCTGCCGAAGCCGCCGGAATGTCGCCCCCCGTGCCGGTGAGGTGAACGGTAAGGTTCGGCCGGTCGACCTCCAGCTCGTACCCAAGCGCCTTAAGCGCATCAAGCATCACGAGCGTGTCGTCGGCGAAGAGCACATTGGTGAGGGTCGACGAACCCTTGGCCATGCTCGCCAGGATCAGTGCCCGGTTCGTGAGCGACTTCGACCCCGGCGGCGTGAGCGTGGCGCGGAACGGGCGGGTGACGACGGGTAGGGCGAGATCTGGCATGGGGGTCGGAGAGTGTAGGAAGGAAAACCGGGAACCGAAACGGGGTTCGTGACGTCAAAGAGGTGGGCGCGGGGTATAACAATGACGACTTCACAAGGAACAGCGATGACGATTAAGCGTGTTGCGGCGATGGTGGCGGTGTGGATGGCGGTCGGACCGGTCGTGGGCGCGACGGCGCAGGCAACGGCGGGGGGGCAGGGAGGTGGCGCAGCCAAGGTCGAGCCAGCGGCGACGGTCGACGTCCCGGTTCGTGCGGTGACCCTGTTCTCCTCCGGTGTCGGATACTTCGAGCATCTCGGGTCGGTCAAGGGCAACGGCAGCACCGAACTGCGATTCAAAACCGGGCAGATCAACGACATTCTCAAGAGTCTCGTCCTGCA
>JBBRUM010000703.1:0-1398 GCA_038247815.1 Tepidisphaerales bacterium
CCAAATCGAAGGCAAAATCGCCGACACCGAAATCCGCCTCTCCGAAATCCAACTCGAACTCTCCACGCTCCGCCGCGACCCCAACAAAGCCAAATCCAAGCAATCCGAAATCGACAAACTCTCCAAAGAACTCGAAGAACTCAACGAAGAGTACTACGCGAGGAACTGACACCGGCCCCGCCACCCCCTGGCTGAGGCACCCCGTCCCACTGCCATTCCCACGTCGTCTCCCTCTTCCCTCTGCGCTCTCCGTGCCTCCAGTGGGTACCCCGGCGGGTGGTTAGTCTCTCTCCTACGCCCCCACCCGACTCCGAAACTCTTCCTGTCCCCTTACCCCCATCGCCAGCCGGTAAAGCCCGCCAGCACCAGCTGCCCCGTCGTTGCGGCTTGCTGTGGTGATGTACAGGTCCGTCAGGCCCTTCCCGCCGAAGCACATGGACGTCACCTTGGGTACGGGCATGTCGATCTTCCCCTTGGCTGTGCCGTCCGGGGCGAGAAGGTAAATCGCCCGGCCGTCCCAGCGGGCGGAGTACACCGTCCCCTCCGCGTCCACCGTCAAGCCGTCGCAGGTGCCGAACGTGGCGCGGTCGGTCACGCAGTGGAACTCGCGCTCGCCGTTCATCTTGCCTGTCGCCGCGTCGAAGTCGTACGCGAAGATCACGTTCCGGGTCGAGCACGTCCAGTACATCGTTCGGCGATCCGGGCTCCAGCCCATGCCATTGGCGCATCCGGTTCCGCGGAACAGCTCCTTGAACTCCCCCATGGGCGTCAGCAGAAACAGCCCGCCGGATTCGTTGGTGCTCCCGATCGTCCCCGCGAAGCACTCCCCACCCGGCCCAGCCGAGGTGTCATTGAACCGCGACGAACCCGCGTCGACAAAGTCCCGCACTTTCCGAAGAACCCCCGTCTCAGGGTCGAACTTTACGATGTCGCGGACGCGGAAGAGAACCAGTTGCCCGTCGGCTTGGAGGGTGAACCCGCCCACCATCTCGCCTTGGTAGATCTGCCGGTGTTGCCCGGTCGCACAGTCGAAGCGGAACAACCGGCCGGAGTCGATGTCCGTCCAGAACACGCAATCCCTCGTGGAGTCGTACAGCGGTCCCTCACCGCACAGGCAGTGATACTGGGCGACGAGTTCGGAGGTCATAGCCATCGCCCAGTTGTACCCGAACCTTACCGCTGCCTGCGCCTCTCTGGCCGGATCAGCCTTCGTTGCGGTCCCAGTTGTAGCCGCTGCCCTTAAACTTAGCCGCCCGTTGAACCGGCGAATCCGGCGCGGCGAACTGTTTAAGGGCATCAAGCACGGTCCCCTTCTTACCGAACTTCCGCTCGTACCAACTGGTGAAGTCGCCGCGGTAGTAACTGGTGAAGATCGAGTTCAGCCCCACGGTGTCGCCG
>JBBRUM010000704.1:0-1381 GCA_038247815.1 Tepidisphaerales bacterium
AGGGCGAGGGAAAGGATACGCAGTGTCCGGGTAATTTGACGCATTCGGGGGATGCTCCGAGAAGAGGGGGATGTGCCATGGCGACAGGTTCGCCCGGGCCGGAAAGAAGGTTAGCCAAGGGTTTGTGCGGAAGCGGGGTGGATGGTGCAGTCTGGGCGGGAATTACGGGACGGCGCAGAAGGGGCGGGAGCGAGGTTTGCCCCTTGATAGGAGGTCGGGGGAGGAACGGGGGGAGTGGCCTTCTTGACTGGATCTTGCCGATATGGTTGCAAGGGTCGGCGGGGAATTGCAGGAGTGATGTGAAAGGTTTTGCGGGGGTGGGCCGTGAGAAGGTTTGTATTGAGGAATAAAAGTGGGGAATGCGCGAGGGTTACGTTATGATTGGAAACCGACCGACGCCTGTGCGGGAGCACGGGTTTGGAGCATCGGCTGTCCGTGGGAGCCCTCACTTCGCGGAGTCGAGTATGCGGGCGGAACAGGTTATCCCGGCGTTGCCAGAGCTAGGGCATAGCGAGGGGTACTACGTCCGCGGTTCGCAACGGGCGGAGAAGAACGGGGACGGGCTGAAAGTGCATGGGTACAAGGTGGGGCAGTACATCACTTTGGCGATGGACTCGAAGCTGACCTGGGAGGAGAAGCTGCGGTACTTCCGGCACACGCTCAACAAGCACTGCGTTCCGCCGCGGATACCGGGGGACGAGGTGTGGTGCTACTACAAGGAACTGCAGAAACTTGTGCGCGACGCAGCGGGGCAGGAGGCGCTGCGCATCGCGAGCAACGAAGACGACCTGTACGCGGCGCTGACGCAAATGGGACGCACGCGGGAGGAACTCGAGGAAAGGGCGGACGTGTTCTACAAACGGATCGTGCCGTCGGAGGAGTGCCCGGACTGGTTCCACGAGGGGGATTATGTGCAGTTGAGACTGATTCGGGATCAATGGGTGTGAGTGGAGGGCGGAAGTCGTAGATCCGAAAGAAGCGCGAACGACAGACGCGGAAAATTCGGAGGGGGGAGTGGGGGGTGTGGCGCTTAAGGGGACAGTGAGCGTCGGTGGGCTTGCGATTAGAGCTTGCCGGGATTTCGGTCTTCGGGCTTTTACGGAATTCGTGCTGCGCATTTTTTTCGGATTTCAGATTTCCTGGCCGACGGTGGTTTGTGTCGCCCCGCGACCCCCGGGTGCGTGTGGCAATGCCCGAGGTTGCGCCGAGGCGGGAGGGGATGTGGGTGTGGTTGTTGGGGTATTTGGGGTTGGGGGCGTTGTACTTCTGGGCATTGCGGAGTCCGGTGAATGGGTTTTGGTATCCGCCGGCTGCGGCGGGGCGGGTGGCGCCGTTGATGTTCGGGTGGGCGGGGTTGCTGGTGGTGGTGGTGGTGGGCGAG
>JBBRUM010000705.1:0-1372 GCA_038247815.1 Tepidisphaerales bacterium
GACAAGGAGAGCGCCGCGAAGGAGAGAACCTTGGCGGACTCGGAGTAGTACTTGGTGGCGATGTCGGCGCGAAGTCGCGACGTGTACGCCAGCACACAGGACCGATCGTTGTGGGTGGTGTGCATCGGGGTTTGGGGCTTCCCTCCCTTCGGGGCGAAATCAACAAAGTGCCACTCCGGGAGGGCGAAGACGGCTTTCCAGAGCCGGTTTCTTGCGGCGGGGTCGGGTGAGTTGTTGACGGCTTCGGAGAGGCCGTTGAAGGCGTCATCCGCTTGCGCGGGCAGGGCGGGGGCGGACTTGAGGAAGTTGAAGAGACCCATGTCAGGGAGACCTTTGTGTGACGATAATGAGATCGATCCGTGGACTGCACCTGGCGGGGTAATTGGTCAAGTGGGGATGATGCCCGGCGTGAGACCAAGGGATTCTGAATCTGCGGTGCGATGGCGGGGGATTGTCGGCGAGCAGGGGCTTTCGGGGTTGTCGGTGGCGGCGTTCTGGCAAGGGCGGGGATTGGCGCTGTCGACGTTCTTCGCTTGGACGCGGCGACTGGGCGGAGTGGCAGCGCCGGCGTCGGGGCTGTTGGCGTCCGGCGGGGGAACGGGGTTAGTCGAGGCCGAGGTTGTCGGCGACTTTGCCGCCGGAGCCGAGCCATCGCCCCCGATCAAGCCTGAGTTCCGCGAGGGCGGTCGCCGGGTGGTGGTGCTGCTGCGGGGGTTCGATGCGGCGCTGCTGCGACAGGTGCTGGTGGCGCTCGAAGGAGGGTTACGTTGATCGGTCTTCCCTCGCTTCGGGATCTGGATCATTCCTCGCCGTTTGGCGGCCCGGCCGTGCGCATCGGGCTGTGCGTCTCGCCGATCGATATGCGGCTGAGGTTTGACCGGCTGACGGAGCTGGCGTCGGGGGAAACCGGGGGGGTGATGGGGGAGGATCCGCTCTCCGGCCATTCCTCCGCGTTGCGCTCGCGGGGTGAGGATCGGCTGAAGCTGTTGTACTGGGACCGGAACGGGCTGGCGTTGCGGTACAAGCGGTTAGAGGAGGGAACCTTCAACCCCCCACCTGCCCAAGGTCGAGGCTAGGGCGAAGTCGGTGGAGCTGCGGGGCAGCGAGATGGCGATGATGCTCGACGGCATCGACCTGCGGAGCGTCACGAGGGTGAAGCGGTACTAGGCTCTGTCTGAAAACACCATATTCTGCCGATATTGCTGAGAAGGACAAGGAGGTCTTGTGTGGAAAAAGGCAGGAAGCGGACCCGGCGGACACGGAGCGTTGCTCGTCGGAAGGTGGGGAAGAACAAGGGCGGATCGCATCGGCGACATGAATTGACCGATGAGCAATGGCACTTCGTGAGGAAACTGATTCCCCCACGCAGCGC
>JBBRUM010000706.1:0-1364 GCA_038247815.1 Tepidisphaerales bacterium
CACCGCTTACGAAGAGGGCCTCCCCGTCCGGGTGGCCTACCCCAAGCCGCCGAAGATGGCCAACATCCTCGGCGAATACCTCTCGAAACTCGGCAAGAAGCAGTTCCGCTGCGCCGAAACCGAGAAGTTCCCCCACGTCACCTTCTTCTTCAACGGCGGCCGCGACGCCCCCTACGAAGGCGAAGACCGCCACATGTGCCCCTCCCCCAAGGTCAGCACCTACGACCAGCAGCCCGAGATGGCCGCCCACGAGATCACCGCCGCCACGCTCGCCGCCATCGCCTCAGGAAAGTACGACCTGCTCGTCGTCAACTTCGCCAACTGCGACATGGTCGGCCACACCGGCGTCCTCCCAGCCGCCCTCCTCGCCGTCCAACACACCGACAAATGCGTCGGCCAACTCCTCACCGCCATCCTCGCCACCGGCGGCAACGCCGTCGTCCTCGCCGACCACGGCAACGCCGAACAAATGAAAGACCCCGCCACCGGCCAACCCCACACCGCCCACACCACCTACGACGTCGAACTCTTCGTCGTCGACACCCGCTTTAAAGGCCAAAAACTCCGCCCCGGCGGCCGCCTCGCCGACGTCGCACCCACCGTCCTCCAACTCATGGGCATCTCCCAGCCGCCGGAAATGACGGGGAAGTCACTCCTTTCGCTTTAACGCGGTAGAATCCCGTCGTGATTCCCAAGCTCGTATTTCTTCTCTCCGCCGGCGTCGGCTTGGTCGTCTCGGGGCTTCTCTCGTTGCATCACATCGGGGCTGCGAGCTTGGGGGCGATGTGCGCCGACGGCGGCGGGTGTGATGTCGTGCTCGCGTCTCGGTACGCCAAGGTCGCGGGCGTTCCGCTGGCGTATCTCGGGCTGGTGTTTTACGCGGTGGCGGCCGGCTCGGGGTTGGTGGCGTTGGCGACGGGTGGGAAAATGGTCAGGGGGTGGTTGTGCGTCCTTGGGGGGGTGGGGGTGGTGGCGTCGGCGGGGTTTGTCGGGATACAGGCGGTGGCGATTCGGGCGTTTTGCCCGCTGTGTTTGACGTCGGCAGCCGCGGCGGTGGCGATGCTCCTGGCGGCCGTGTGGACCTGGCGCCGCGGGCGGTCGAACCCGCTGGACAAGGGCAGGCCGCTGCTGGCTGCCCTCATCCCCGCAGTCGCCACCCCCGCGCTCGCCATAACCGTAGTACTCTGGATGCTCGGCCGCGGCGGGGCCGACGAACGCGAGGTGCTCGGCACGTTCGACGGCCGCCCCCTCACCCTCGCCGACTTCCGCCGCGACGACCCCGACTCACTCTCCGACTTCGACAACGCAGCCCACCAGCTCAGGTTGCAATACCTCGACCGCCGCTTCGCCGGAATGGCCATCGC
>JBBRUM010000707.1:0-1359 GCA_038247815.1 Tepidisphaerales bacterium
ATTGCAGGGGTCCGATCGCGCCGAGCAGCGGAACCCGCATCGACGACCCGACCACGCTCATCACCTGCACCACGCCCTCCTGAAGGAGCTGGTCCAGCCCCTCGCGAAACCTCTTGAACTGCGAGGTGTTGTCGTTGTGGAGATAGCCGAAGACCTCGGGGGCGAACCGGGGGAGCTCGTGGAATTCGAGGAGCTTGGTGGTGGCGTCGGTGAGGGTGTCGCCGATGGCGAGGTCGGAGTGGCCGACGACGCCGACGATGTCGCCGGGGAAGGCTTCGTCGACGGTTTCGCGGTCCCTGCCGAAGAGCTTGTGCGAGGAGTTGAGGCGGATGCGTTTGCCCGTGCGGGGGATGGTGACGGACATTTCGCGCTCGAACCGGCCGGAACAGACGCGGACGAAGGCGATGCGGTCGCGGTGGCGGGGGTCCATGTTGGCTTGGATCTTGAAGACGAATCCGGAGAATCCGGGGTCGGAGGGTGCGACGGTGAAGAGTTCGCCGATGACGGGGTTGGCGGTGCGTTCCCCGGGGTCGGGGGCGGCGGCGGCCCGGCGCGGCTGAGGGGGCAGGGCATTGGCGAGGAACCCGTCGAGGAGGAGCTGGACGCCGAAGTTATTCATCGCCGAGCCGAAGAAGACGGGGGTGAGTTGGCCGTGGTGGACGGCGGACTGGTTGAAGGCGGGGGTGGCGGCTTCGAGGAGTTCGAGTTCGCCGGAGACGGCGGAGAAGGTTGAGTCGTCGAGTTCGTCGCGGACGGCGGGGTCGGAGAGGTCTTTGACTTTGAGGGAGGCGCGGGAGGCGTTGTGGGCGGAGCGTTGGAAGAAGTGGGCTTGGCGGTCGTGGCGGGAGTAGACGCCCTTGAAATCCGGGCCGGTGCCGAGGGGCCAGTTCATGGGGCAGGACTGGATGCCCAGGACGGATTCGAGCTCGTCGATGAGCTCCAGGGGTGGGCGGGTGGGGCGGTCGAGCTTGTTCATGAAGGTGAAGATGGGGATCCCGCGCTTGCGGCAGATTTCGAAGAGCTTGCGGGTTTGCGGCTCGATGCCCTTGCCTGCGTCAATGACCATCACGACGGAGTCGACGGCGGTGAGCACGCGGTAGGTGTCCTCGGAGAAGTCGCGGTGGCCGGGGGTGTCGAGGAGGTTGAGGCAATATCCGGCGTAATCGAACTGCAGAACGGTGGAGGTGACGGAGATGCCGCGCTGGCGTTCGAGTTCCATCCAGTCGGAGGTGGCGGCGCGCTGGTTTTTACGGGAGGTGACGCTGCCTGCGAGCTGGATTGCGCCGCCGTAAAGAAGGAGCTTTTCGGTGAGCGTGGTTTTGCCCGCGTCGGGGTGGGAGATGATGGCGAAGGTTCGGC
>JBBRUM010000708.1:0-1357 GCA_038247815.1 Tepidisphaerales bacterium
GCGGACCGGCGGCGACGGGGTTTGGGTTCGACATCTGAGGACGACGATTTACGGCGGGGCGACTTGGCCATGGGGGGGCTCTTCTCCGCGGCTGATGGCAAAAGCGGGCAAAAACCCACTCGCACAGGCCGCAACGGAATCGGGTTAGTTGGACGGGTTGACCCACCGGGAACCGGCGGGAGAACGACTCATGAGGGGGGATACGAATCGGAACGGATTGCCCGTCCCGCTACCCGGAAAGCATAGCAGGTGAAAGGGAGTTAGAATAGGGAGAATTTGTGAGTTTGTAAGCTGATTGGGGCGGAGGTGGTTTAGGGTTCTACGTTGGCGACAATTTGCCTTGCGTGGTGGTGGACGGCGTCCTGGGGTGCGTCGCCGGGGACGATGAGGTGGGCGAGTTGTCGTTTTTCGGTGAGGGGGAGTTGGGCGAGTTCGCGTTGGTCGAGTTGGCCGGGGGGCCAGCCGCGGGCGGCTGCACGGGACTGGCGGAGGAGGTCGGGGGTGTCGACGAAGACGAGGAGGGAGCAGTGGCGGTCGAGGTGGGTTTCGAGGAGGAGGGGAATGTCCCAGACGATGGCGGGGGGTGGGGGATTGCGGCGGGAGGCGGCTGTGGTGCGGTCGTGGCAGAGGGAGAGGATGTGGGGGTGGAGGAGGTATTCGAGGCGTGCGCGTTGGGTGGGGTCGGAGAAGATGAGGGAGGCGACGGCTGGGCGGTTGAGGGTGCCGTCGGGGAGGAGGACTTGGGGGCCCCACCATTGGGAGAGCGTTTGGAGGATCTCGGGGCGGCGGTAGAGCTCGGAGACGAGGTCGTCGGCAGAGATGACGGGGCAGCCGAGGTGCTGGAGCTCGCGGGCGTAGTGGGACTTTCCTGAGGCGATTCCGCCGAGGAGGCCGATGATGGGTACCGAGCTGGGGGGCACGTTTGGAGTGTATCGCGGGCGGGGAGGGCGGGTTTAGAGGGGGAGGTTGCGGCCGGCGGAGATTTGGATGAGGTGGCCGGCGGGGTCGAAGAGCTGGAGGTGGACGAGGCCGGGGAGTAGGCCGCGGATGCGATCGTAGGGGATTTCAAGGGCCATAAGGCGTTTGGCGAGGTGCTCGAGGGAGGGGACTTCGATGAGGACGGTCTTGATCTGCTCGGGGACGAGGCGGTCGACGGGTTGATAATGAAGTGTGAGGTTTTCGGCGCGGTACCAGCGGGGGCCGGGGGGGGAGGGGAGGTCCTCGGGGCGCTTGCCGGGGAGGCGGGCGGGGGCGTCGGGGCCAGTGGGAGAGACGCCGGGGCGGGGGAGGGTGGCGGGGTACTTTGGGCGGAGGGCGGGGGCGGCGGGAGTGACGGATTCAAACTTGAGGACGCGAA
>JBBRUM010000709.1:0-1354 GCA_038247815.1 Tepidisphaerales bacterium
CGGTGCCCTCCGGTCCTTGATCCCACTTTGCGTTCCCGCCAGGCACCCACCGAAAAAGACCGCGGCGATCCCGCGGCGAGTCCAGCCGGTGGCCGTCTCCCTGAAACACAAGACATGCCGTAATGAAAGAGGCCCGCCCTGGTCGGACGGGCCTCTTTCATTGCATTGTCGACGGTGGAACTACTCGATCACCCGCACGAGGCTGCGCGTCTCGAAGAGCATCTGGAACACCTGGGCCACGTCCTCGTTGAGCAGGCGGATACACCCCATCGACTCCGTCTTCCCGATGCTTTCGGGGTGGATCGTCCCGTGGATCCCGTAGCTCGTCTTCCCGACGGCTTGCCCCTCGACGCCCATCAGCCCGATCCAGAACTCGCCGAGCGGGTTTTCCGGGTCGTCGGCGTGGATCACGCCCTCGCCGCGTGGCGAGAAGTACGTCGGGTTCTTCAGCTTGTTTTCCGGCGACACCCGCCACACACCCGTCGGCGTACCATCGTTGCTTCCCAGTCCCACGCGGAACGTCGTCACGTACATCGCGTCTGTCCCGCCGGGCGAACCGAGGAAAAGGTCGATGGTAAACCGACTCTTGCTCACCACCGCGTGAAACGGACCCTTCACCACCTTCAGCCGCTGCCCCGCCCGCACCCTCCGCGCATCCGCCAGTCCGTTGATCTTCAGGATCAACTCATACGGCACGTCGATGTCGTTGGCGATCTTTGTGAGTCTGTCCCCCGGGCGGAGGGTCACCTCGTCGACCCACGGGTCGCCCGCGATCCGCTGGGGTGAAAACACCAGCACCTCGTTGATCTCGCGCATCAGTAGCTTGGCCGCCTCCGCGTCCGCCGGCACGGGCAATCCGCCGGACAGCAGCGCCGCGTTGAGCAGGGTCCGTGCTTCGACGAGTTTTCCCTCGTCTTTCAGCGTCTTGCCCTGTGTGAGGGCGTCCGGCGACGCCGAGGTGATCGTACTCGGCGAAACCCATGGCCCGCCCACACCCACGCCGACCGTCGGCCCGACGTGCGCAAGCCCGGGCGCAACTCCGCCCACACCCACGCCGACCGTCGGCCCGGCGTGCGCCAGCCTGGGCGCAACACCGCCCGCCGTCCCACCCGCCGCCCCGCCGGTCAGCGCCGCCGCGGTCGTTTCCTTGACGGTAACGCCTGAAGATGTCGGGGAGCTGCCCAGTGGTGTGGTGATCGTCGCTGGCTGGGTCGATGCACCCCGAGCCTCGGGCGTAACGGGCGGCGGCGTAATCGGGTGTTCGGCGGCGATTTTCGCGGCCGCCAACTTCGGTGTGGACTTCCATCCCCCCGCGTTCCACCAGAGCACCGCCCCGAAGGCCCCACCCGCCAGC
>JBBRUM010000710.1:0-1347 GCA_038247815.1 Tepidisphaerales bacterium
CCGGAAAACTTGGGTTCTCGATATCGTTGACATTATAGATATCAAAGCGAGAGGGAGTTCCGGGGCGCGTGATGGTAATGGAGAGAGTCGACGCCGTAAGGACGAGCGACTGCAAAACTCCGGCGTTAAAGCCGCTTTGAGATTGGTTCTCCAGATCGAAGACGATCGGCATGGCATTTGAACTGGCTACTGGCAGGCAGGCCAGCAGTACGGCGAAGTAGTATTTGGATTAAGTCATGTAGTTGAGTCCTGTGAAGCGGTAAATTGACTGTGAACAGGTCATTGTGTTCGTGATTGGCGGGTGAGGGTGAGGGCTGCGAGTGTAAGAAGGCCCTGAGAGACTGGGTCGGGTAATCAATGCCCGATTTCAGTCCAGTGACCCTTCTCCAAACCGTCGGTCAACTCATAGATATAGAGCGGTATGGAGACACCCTCATCCTCGACCCGACGGTTTCCAACTCACGTCCAACTCTTCCCGTCCCGCGGCAAGTTGCTCGACGTCGTACTCCAACTCGAACGATCTCGCCTCCGGGCGGAAGTGCGTGAAGAAATCCAACAACTTGCAACCTTCCGGGCCCGCTTCGATATGATGAATGTTGTCACGGTCCCGCGACAGGGTTGAAAGCATCCCCGGTGTCATCACTCGGTCTGCCGTTCGGCGGATCTTAAAACCGCCGCCCTCCGGCGGAACCCGACCCGCAGCCACATCCCATCCGTCGCCGTCTTTCCGAACGATATCAAAGTGCCTCGCCCGCGTGCTCCCCTCCGTCGCCAGTAGAACCCCGTTGTAATGACGGTGGTCGTGCAGATCGATTACTGCACCGGGCTTCATCCGAATCTGAAACAAAACAATCGGCGGAAAGTAAGCTGTGGTATCCATCTCCCAGTCACGACCGACCCGCCTGGAATTCCATGGCAGCTCCGGTCGAACCCGCGATAGCAGTGACGACACCGCCCGCAGATACGCCTCTTCATCTGGCGTCTGAGTCGTGATGAGGTCCCGTGCTTTCGGACGCAGTTGCCTCACAAGGTCATCCACACTCACCAGATCGCGTGTCTCTTCCGCCTCGCCCGCCGCCGTACCAAGCCCCGCCCCGGCCACACCTCCTGTCCGCTCTTGCCGCGACGTCCGCGCCGACGCCGGCGAACCAAGCATCAGCAACAATCCCATCGACAACCCCACCCGCAACACCTGCCGTCGCTCAATCACAACGCCCGGCGCAATTTCCTCTCCGACGTCATGATCCGCCATCGCGGATCGCTCGATCTGCTCCACGCTACAAAACTGCATGACCCGGTTTCCCTTCCGTTGCGGACACCAATGCACCTCCCCTCACCCACACCACC
>JBBRUM010000711.1:0-1345 GCA_038247815.1 Tepidisphaerales bacterium
CACAGGCACTGCGGCACGGAGGGGAGGAGGTGCCGGCGGGCGAAGCGCCGGGGGGGTTAGGGGGAGAGGGTGTGGTATTCGGTGAAGGCTTGGGGCCAGGGGCGGGGGTGGTGGTGGAGGGTTTGGGTGAGTTTGGCGGTGGAGAGGGTGGAATGGGTGGGGCGGTGGGCGGAGGTGGGGGTTTTGGCGAGCCATTCGGCAGAGGTGATGGGGGAGAGGGGGACGCTGAGGTTGTAGGCGGCGAGGATGTGTTGTGTGAACTCGAACCAGGTGGTTTGGGACGTGTTTGAGACGTGGTAGACGCCGTGGGCGGAGGCGGCGAGGAGTTCGAGGGTGAGGCGGACGAGGTCGTAGGTGAAGGTGGGGGAGCCGTGCTGGTCTGAGACGACGGAGAGGGGCTTGCCGGCGCGGGCGACGCGGACCATGGTGGCTGGGAAGCAGGGGCCGCCGGGGCCGTACAGCCAGGAGGTGCGGGCGATGAGCGCGTGGGGGTGCGCGGCGGTGACGGCGAGCTCGCCGGCGAGCTTGGATTGGCCGTAGACGGAGATCGGGCCGGTGGGGTCGGTTTCGGAGTAGGGTGTGGGCGAGGTGCCGGGGAAGACGAAGTCGGTGGAGAACTGGACGAAGGGGATGCCGAGGCGGGAGGCGATGGCGGCTGCGTGGGCAGGGGCGTGTGCGTTGATGGCGTGGGCGAGGTCGCGTTGGTATTCGCAGAGGTCGACTTTGGTGTGGGCTGCGCAGTTGAGGACGAGGGTGGGGCGGGCGGTTTCAAAGGCACGGGCGAGGGAGGAGGGGTCGATAATGTCGAGGCTGGCTCGGGGGGGTGAGGAGATGGAGGAGGCGGGTGGGAGGAGCTGCTTGAAGGCGTGGGCGAGCATTCCGCCGCCGCCGAGGATCAGAACGCGGGAGAGGTGTGGTGGCATTGGGCGAAGTATAGCTTGTTGCGTCGCGGCGGGGGATTCACCACGGAGGATCGGAGGGGTACTGAGGGGCGCAGAGGGGCACTGAGTAATGCATTTTAACCACAGAGAACAGAGAGAAGGGAGAGTTATAAACCGATTGTTATTGCAGTGAATACGAAGTCATTGGGTGGCTGGCCTTCCACCCACTGCTTCTCTGTCTGTGTTCTACGGGGTTCAAACGTCTTGTCTCGGTGCGCCTCTGTGAAGTTGAAGTTTCCGTGGTCAAATGCGGGGGGAGCCGATGAACGCGGAGTGGTGGCAGGATAAAGGGGACGGTTAGTGGGTGGCGGCGAGGTCTTGGAGGGGTTGGCGGGTGAGGCGGAAGGTGGTCCAGTCGGATTGGGGGGTGGCGCCGAGGGACTCGTAAAAGGCGATGGAGGGGG
>JBBRUM010000712.1:0-1318 GCA_038247815.1 Tepidisphaerales bacterium
CGCGAAGCCATCCTCGGCCAAGCCCCCATAGCCACCCCGGAAACCGCCCCGCCTCTGGGCAATCCCAGCCAGACCGCCGACCCGGCACAACCCATCCCCTTCCCCGGCTCGGCGCTCGACCGCGCACTACAAGACGAACTGGCGGGCAGACATCCGTGGGACGGCACCCAAGCCACCCGCCCGGAAGTCCCGCCGCCGCGGATCGGTTCCGTCGAGAACCCCAGCGGCTGGGGAGCACTGGGCAGTGGGTATTGGGGCGGCGGATACTGGGGAGGGCTTGGCCCGCGCATCGGATACGGCCCGCCGCAACCGCCGCGCACGCCCCCCCCTCCACCCGACGGCGCTCCGCCGCCCCCACCCTCCAATCCGCCCCCGACCGATCCCGGCCCTACCAAACCAACCCTGATCAATCCGTTCGCCCCCGGCGCCAACTCGAAAACCACGATCAAGGGCGGCCCCGGTGGCGGCGGTGGCGCGACAAGACCCTGACGCCCCAGCCGACCTTTCGTCAGCACGCCCGGGGGATTGCGTCAAAACTCCCAACGCGCATGATGCGTCACTCTATGAACCGACAAGCACTGGCAGCACGCATCGCCGAAGTTTCCCTCCTCCGCGGAGATTTCACGCTCCGGTCCGGCAGGAAGAGCAACTACTACCTCGACAAATACAGGTTCGAAACCCAGGGCGACATTCTGCAAGCCCTCGGAAAACTCTTCGCCGAACACGTCACCCCCGACGTCGACCGCATCGCCGGAGCCGAACTCGGCGCCGTACCCCTCGCAGCCGTCACCGCCATGGCCACCGGCAAACCCTGCATTTACGTCCGCAACCAAAAAAAGGACTACGGCACCGCTAAACAAGTCGAAGGCCTCCTCCACGCCGGCGAAAGAGTCCTCATCGTCGAAGACGTCCTCACCACCGGCGGCCAAGTCCTCGAAGCCGCCAAAGTCCTCGAAACCCTCGGCGTCACCATCGTCAAAATCGTCGCCGTCATCGACCGAGAAGAAGGGGCACGGCAGAACATCGAAAGCGCCGGCTACAAGTTCGACGCCCTCTTCACCACCACCGATCTGGGCGTCACAAAGTAGAGGCCACTTAAGGTTTGTGGCGCTCGGGGTGCGGTCACGTTCCAAGACACAGAGAAAGAAGAGAGCTTCGCTGCAATCAGAGCGCACGGTCACGGGACGCAACGGTTGTCGTCACGCCGAACCTGCGAACCTTTTTGGCTTTGAACTCCTTAACCCGCACACCACTCCTACGCCCTCGCACCCTTCACGCTCTGCATTCGGAACCTCTTCCTCCTCTGTGTCCCGACGCC
>JBBRUM010000713.1:0-1290 GCA_038247815.1 Tepidisphaerales bacterium
ACGGATGAAGCAAGTGAACGACTCCAACCCCGCGACGCTTCTGGCAGCGATGACTTGCCTCGCGGACGACACGCGCCTGCGACTTTTGCGGTTATTGGAGCAGCAAGAACTGGGGGTGGGCGAGTTGGGGCAGGTGCTGAGGCTGCCGCAGCCGACGGTTTCGCGGCATCTTAAGACTTTGTCAGAAGCCGGATTTGTGATCTCCCGGCGGGAGGGGACGAGCAATTTATACCGAATGCTGCTGGACGAGCTTCAGCCGGGTGCGCGGGAGCTCTGGGTGGTGGCGCGAGAGCATACGAAGGGCTGGCCGGAGTTGGGGCAGGACGAGAAGCGGCTGGGGGAGTTGCTGCGGGAGAAGGCTTCGGCGAGTCGGGCGTTTTTCGCGGGTGCGGCGGTGGAGTGGGACCGGCTGAGGGAGGAGTTGTATGGGGGCGGGGTGTCGGGGGCGGCGATGATGGCGCTCTTGCCAGAGGGGGCGGTGGTTGCGGATTTGGGGTGTGGGACGGGGAGCGTCGCAGCCGGGCTGGCGGGATACGTCGGCGAGGTGGTTGCGGTGGACAACTCGCCGGAGATGCTTTCGGCTGCGCGGGAGCGGTGCGCGGGGATGGGGAACGTAAAGGTGCGTGAAGGTGAGCTGACGCGGGTTCCGGTGGAGTCGGGAACATGCGACGCGGTGATCCTGGTGCTGGCGCTGACGTACGTGGCCGAACCGGCTGCGGTGATCGCCGAGGCCGCGCGACTGCTCAAGCCAGTTGGGAAGGTGGTGCTGGTGGACCTCCTGCCGCACGGGCGGGAAGACTTCCGAAGAAAGATGAACCAGCTCCACGCCGGCTTCGACCGCCGACAGGTGGGCGAGATGTTCGAGGCGGCCGGGCTGCGCGTGGGGAGGCACCAGGCGCTGGTGTCCCCGGCGGAAGCCAAGGGACCGGGATTGTTCGTGGCGGTAGGGATGGGGAGTAACTCTGAGCACATAGAGATGCAGAGATCACAGAGGGGGAAACATGAGTGATGAAATCGACTACTCGGCTGGGTCTGAGGGATTGGATGAGGAGTTGAATCGACTCACCCGGGCGGTGATCGGGTGCGCAATTGCGGTGCATCGCGAACTAGGGCCGGGATACATCGAGTCCGTCTACGAGAACGCCTCGACAATCGAGATGCTGGAGCGGGGATTAAACTTCAGCCGGCAACACGGATTCGGACTCTGGTTTAAGGGACATTCAGTGGGGTCGGGGAGAATCGACTTTTTGGTGGCAGACAAGGTGATTGTCGAGCTCAAGGCGATTAACG
>JBBRUM010000714.1:0-1288 GCA_038247815.1 Tepidisphaerales bacterium
ACGCGGGCCTGGTGGTCGGCGTCGAGGAGCCCGTCGATGGGGGTGGCGTCGAGCACGCGGTCGCGATCCGGGGACCGCAAGCGGGGCGGTGGCAGCAGTTCCGACATGATCGATCCTCCAACGGCGTTCGGCGAGATAACCGTTGGAGGGACCGACTCACCCGATAGATTCACAAACTCTCAGCTGTCAATCCCGTGATCCGCCGGACGGGTACATTCGATGTTTGCTCTGTCAAGTGGTACCGATCCGTCCGTAGGCAATAGTCAGCACATTATGCAGCAACTCGTGAGCTTTCTCCCACGTGATGCCGTCCGTGGAACGCATCACTTTTTCCGGGCCACAACGCCCCAACATAGACAACTTTGCCGAAGGCCGCGACCGTGGGGACATCCTTGTTCAGAGTTCGCTCCCACTTTTGGCCATCGGGTGAGCGATAGGTTGCCCCACATACGCTTCAAGTTAATGTGTAAACCATTGATTAGAATAGGGTAACCGTTCACGGGGTCAAACGCTGGAAATCCATGGCGGATTTTGGACCGGAGAGCGAAAATGGGTTGGTTTTGGAACCGTTTTCAGCATCCTACACGCGAAAACCCCTTGATAATAGCTGTTTCACCCCGTGAACGGTTACAGAATAGGTATGCGACAGCATTAACGCCAAAAGGATCCCTCAAGATTACTATACCCGAATTAGCAAGCACACTCCAGAAGTTGTTCACCCACGACACCGAGCGCATCGCCCACGAGTGCCATTTCATCCGCCGACAACGCACGCTTTCGTCCACCGATTTCGTTCACACTCTCGTGTTTAGGTGGATCGACGATCCTCAAGCCATTTTCGATTCCTTCGCGCCCCTACTCGGGGTCGCCGCCGAAGCGCTCCGACAACGTTGTACCTCCACCACAAACGATCTCTTCAAACAACTCATCACTCACGCGCTCAGCCAGTCGATCTCTGACACATCGGATCGACCGCGGCTTATGAAACGATTCTCCGCCGTCATCGTCGAAGATTGTACCACTATTCCCCTCCCGCCCGATGCCGCCAAAAACTTCCCGGGCGGGGGCGGAACCAACCCCGACGACAATACCGCCGGGATCAAATTGTTCCTCCGTTGGAACATTCTTAATGTCGAAGCCACCGCATCAGCATCCATCCCGCCAAGACCACTTTTGTATCAGAGTCGCTGGCAGGTAGAGTTGTTGTTTCGCCGGTGCAAGCAGCACCTGGGTTGGAGCGAAACGCACGGTCGGACGGAGGGTCGGGTGATGTTGGAAGTGTTGGCGA
>JBBRUM010000715.1:0-1283 GCA_038247815.1 Tepidisphaerales bacterium
TCCACCACCACCCTGTGGATCGCCCGCCTGTTAAATCGCATCTTAACGTTGGCGGTCTCGTCGACCTTCAGCACCACCGACTTCTCGTCC
This sequence comes from Tepidisphaerales bacterium, assembly GCA_038247815.1. Taxonomy (GTDB): domain Bacteria; phylum Planctomycetota; class Phycisphaerae; order Tepidisphaerales; family Tepidisphaeraceae; genus JBBRUM01. The sequence continues at coordinate 91 of JBBRUM010000715.1, forward strand.
AACTGCAACACCGTGCCCAGAATCCCCCCAATGGTCTCGATCTGATCCCCTTTCTTCACTGCATCGAGAAGTTTTTGCCGTTCCTTTTCCTGCTTCTTCTTCGACCGAAACACAAACAAGTACAAAACCAACAGGCCAAGCACCAGCGGAAACAACGGACTCGCGAACAGCGACACATACCACGGTGCAGCCGCTGTTGTCGTCCCCGGCGCTGGCACGCCCGGAACGGCTTGCGCCATCAGCCCGACCCAACCACCGACCGCCCCACCCAATTCCGAAAACATGCTTTCCATCATCCGCTTTTTTCCGTTCTTCTTCTTTTTCCGAACTTCACACGACGCCCGAACCGCCCTCTTTCCCGACTTCCGACAAGCCGCCCGGCCCGAGGCGACATCGCGGGTCCCAAGTCACAAACGACCCCAGACTTCCGCCAGAAATCGCCCCACGCAGGTCCGCCATCAGACGCTGGTAGAAACGGATATTATGCAGACTAACCAGAATGGGTCCAAGCATCTCCCCGGCTTGGAAAAAGTGCCGCACCGCACCCCGCGTGAACACCCGACACGCGTAACAGTCGCACCCCTGCTCGATCGGCCCCAAATCCGCAGCCAGCTTGGCGTTTCGTAACCTCAGCACCCCCGCCGCCGTAAACGCGTACGCGTTGCGCCCATTCCGCGTCGGCATGACGCAGTCAAACATATCGATCCCGGCTAGTACCCCGGCCACAAGGTCCCGCGGGAATCCCACGCCCATGAGGTACCTGGGCTTGCCCTCGGGCAGGAGCGGCGTCGTATGCCCCAGCACCCGCACCATCGCCTCGTACCCCTCCCCCACCGCCAGCCCGCCCAGCGCGTACCCCGGTAAGTCCAGCTCTACTAATCGCTTAGCGCAATACCCCCGCATCTCCAAATCCGCCCCACCCTGCACGATCCCGAACAGCCCCTGCTCCCCCGGCCGCTCGTGGGCACGGAGGCACCGCTCGATCCACCCCAGCGTCCGCTCGAGCGCCTCCTCCTGGACCACAACCGGGGCATCCCCGGCTGGGCACTGATCGAACGCCATGATGATGTCCGCCCCCAGCAGGTTCTGCGTCCGCATGGAGATCTCCGGACTGAGCGTGACCGCCCTTCCGTCGATGTGGCTCTTGAATAGCACCCCCGAGTCGTCGATTTTGTTGATGTCAGCCAGTGAGA
>JBBRUM010000716.1:0-1278 GCA_038247815.1 Tepidisphaerales bacterium
CCTATCTGCTGTGGGCGTAGGATTCTTGAAGGCACCTCATCCCTAGTACGAGAGGATTGGGATGGACTGACCCCTGGTGTACCAGTTGTCCTGTCAAGGGCACGGCTGGGTAGCTATGTCGGGAACGGATAAACGCTGAAAGCATCTAAGCGTGAAGCCTATGTCAAGATTAGAGTTCCATGAGACCCCGGGAAGACCACCCGGTTGATAGGCCGGAGCTGTACGCAACGAAAGTTGTTCAGGTTACCGGTACTAACGGTCAATTACTTGACCACCTTTATCGATCATCGTCGCAAGTCAAGTGCGTGGTGCAAACCACACACAAGACACAAGCAACGTGCTCGGCAACGGCGGACTCAAGCGACCCAAATTAGAAGTACAATGCATTGGATTGAATTGAGTTGAACCTCATCATCACTGAATAAGACCCTCGCCGGTCGTGAAATACCGGCCGGCGAGGCTTTTGTTGGTGGCAATACCCAAAGGGTCACACCCGTTCCCATTCCGAACACGGCCGTTAAGCCTTTGGGGCCAATGATACTGCATCAGCGGGAAAGTAGGTCACTGCCAGCAATTAACAACGAACCCCGACGCCATAAGCGTCGGGGTTCTTTTTTTGTTCCGTTACGAACTCCCCTCCCTCCTCGTCTGTAGTAAGTTACGCCCGTCGTCCCACTCCCGGTATTTCGGAGGGTCTGCCCATGTTCTTCGTCCGTGCCATTATCGAAGCGCTCGAAACACGCCGTCTTCTCGCCGTCGACCTTGCAGCCTCAGTCTCCGCGTCCGTCCTACCGCCCTCCGTCCTTGTCGGTACTGTTGGCCGGGGTCGAGTTTCCGTCTCGCTCGGCAATGTCGACGCCCTTCCCCTCCCCCGCACCACGCCCAGAGTCGACGTCCAAGTGCTCGCTTTCTCTCAAGCCACCCCCAACGGCGTCTTGGTTGGCCAAGCCCGTAACGTTTCCCTCGCTGGCTTGCGCGACACGTCCAGGCCCAGAAACCTCAACGTGAGGGTCTCGCTTCCCCGCACCCTTTCCAGTGGCGAATACACTCTCGAGGTTGTCGTAGACCCGCAGAATCGAGTAGGTGAATCCAACGGCACCCGCGCCAACAACGCCAGTTCCCTTGCCGCGCCCGTCGTCGTTTCCTCCGCCTTCAGTCGCCTCTCCATCTCCACCCTCACCTACAAGCTCAAGGCCGCCACCCCAGGTTCCCGCGGATCAGCCGTCGCCTCGATCCGCAATCTCGGCAACGTGACCGCCCGCGGCACGGTCAATCTTC
>JBBRUM010000717.1:0-1270 GCA_038247815.1 Tepidisphaerales bacterium
GCAATTTGCGGAAAAGGGGGGACTGGCGAAACTCGGGCACCTGAACCGCCACGTCCAGTGACATTGATCGCCATGCTGGCGTTTCCACTCAGCTTCGGCCCGATCTCCAAGCCCGATCCGACCCGATCAAGTTCGAGACCCTGAAAAGTCGAACTCTTGCTTGGGCCGGACGAGTCGATACCGTCCATCCAAGAAGAACCCGTTTCGGCCGACGCCAAATTAGCGGCCGCCAGTCCGATAACCACAGAACAAGCGCGCACCAACTGCGGGCTAAAACGATTTTCACTTGATTTCATGACTCTCCTTAAATTCTTCTGCTTCTCTCGCTTGATGCAGACACTCCCGTCTGCCAAGCGTTAACAACTTTCCCACTGATGTCCGCTGAAACTGTTTCGATTTCAGCGGCGACTGCCTTTTGGATCCGATTCTAGGCAGTCAAGGTTCTAATCCACTACTTTCATAACTGAAGCATCCAGCTCCAACGCCGCCCCCCCGCCCAACATCGACACCTGCAGGTGCACCCGGTCCATACGGGACCGATCCACCACCACCCCTTGCAGCCCCATGAAAGGTCCGGTCACCACCTCCACCCGAACGCCCTGGACGATCCCGGGAAACGGATCGAGCGTGACGTCCCCGGAGAGGGCGAGCGCCAAATTCCGCAATTCCCAGCTAAGTCGTCTCGGGTCTGACACCTTGATGATGCTGACGACCCGCCGCGTTTTCTCGGCTTGGTATGCTTGTTCCATTTCACCTCTGATGAAGAGGTAAGACGGGAACATGGGAACACGGACTCTTGCTTTTCGGCCGTTGTAAAAACGGATGGCCGTAAGCAGTGGCAGGAAGTACGGGACGCCGAGGGTGTTTAGATCTTCGGCGAGCGCTTTTTCTTGACGACTTCGGGTGTGTAATACAACCCACGGTCCGACGAAGTCCGGTAGCGCAAATTTTGCCGCCACAGCTGACCAGTCTGGCTGCCGCAACTGACCTTCCTCAGAGGGATGGGATGAATCCTTGGAGGCTTCACCGCTAAGGAAGGTCGACCTTGGCAAGCTTAACTGATTCTTGACCATACGCGTCGTTCCGGCACCTCCAAGCTTCTCGGATCGGCACCGACTGAGGAGGGTACCACAAACACGCCCTCTTAAAAAGAAAAATCCCCCCATATCCGCAAAAAAAGCGGGGTATTGGGAGGAAGGCGAAAAGTCAAATTACTGCTTATTTAGGCCCGGTCGGTTCGAACCCACGTCGACTGCTTGCGACCCGCAAA
>JBBRUM010000718.1:0-1262 GCA_038247815.1 Tepidisphaerales bacterium
GCGACACTGGTCGCCTTGACGTGCTCACCGTCGGCGGCGGGCGCCGCCGCGTCGGTTGCGACCGGCGCGGATACGACGAGCTTCTTTCCCGTCACCTCCATGCCGTCCACCACCACCTTGCCCGGCTGGGCGAAGTGCGTACTTGGCGCGGTCGCGGCTTCTGCGGTCGCCGCGCCGACGTCGATGGCCACCGCCGCCGGAGCCTCCCCGGACAGCGCGGCGTCGATCGTCGCATCGCTGATTTCAACACTGGCCACGCCCCCTTCCGCCGCGGGGTTGCCCGCTGCCATCGTCCCCGCAGTCGCCGGACCGTCCTGGTTCAGCTCGTTGAGCAACGCAATGAGCGCGCTGTAGTCCGTCGTACCCTCTCCGCCGGTGCCCTCGATCGCGTTGAGAATCTGCCGAACCGCGTCGACCATCGCCAACATCCCGCTCGTCCGTGCGCTGTTGAGTCGCAACTCCCCTTCGCGCAACCGGCTGAGCAGACTCTCCCCCACGTGGCTCACCGACTCGAGCTTGTGGAACCCCAGAAACCCGCAGGTTCCCTTGATCGTGTGGATCGTCCGGAAAATGCTCGAAATCGTCTCGCGGTCGTCGGGCTTCTTCTCCAACTCCACGAAGTCCCGGTCCAGCCGGTCGAGGTTCTCGTAGCTCTCGAGAAGGAAGTCCTTGATGAGTTCCTGGTTTTCGCTCATGTCGTCAGCTCCGGGAGGTCGTCGGTGGCATGTCAGCGGACCTGCGGTGGTTGCGAAGTGCAGCCAACCCATGCAAGTCCGGATCGTGTTACCACCTTGCTATCGGCGGGAGGGTGCGCCGGGTTGATACGCCCGGGCCACTTACTCCCGGAAACTTCACGCTGCCGCACGCCCGGTTGACTCCGCGCTCGACTAATTCGGTTCCGCCCAACCTTCACGCTCACGAAATTATCGGCGACTTCATCAAGTGCCCCGCCCCAATTTTTACCCCGCGCCGCCCTCGCCCCTCATCCCCGCAAGTCCCGCTCCATCACCACATACCCCGCGTCCACAAACCCCCGCCGCACGTAAACCTCCCGCGCCCGACCATTATGGGACTCCACGTACAACCGCAAACACGCCACACCCTCCACCCGCGCCGCCGCCTCAGCCGACGACAACAACGCCCCAAACACACCCCGCTCGCGCCAATCCGCACGCACATACACGCTCTGCAACCACCACATGTCCGCGTTCCGCCAATCACTCCACTCGTGCGTCAGCATCAATTGCCCCACCACATCCCCC
>JBBRUM010000719.1:0-1241 GCA_038247815.1 Tepidisphaerales bacterium
AGTGAATTTTGTCGTCGAGTTGGCGTTGATGTGGTAAACTGCGGGCGTGTCGCATGAGCTAAGTGATCGGATTAGTTTGGAGCTTGGTCGACGGGTGGCGGAAGGGCTGCCCGGGCACCCGGAGTGGATGGATGTTGCGCGATCGAACCTTGCGCGGTGGAGGGAGCTGCACCGTGGGGACCGGGGATATCTTAAGGTGCTGGACGAATGGGATGCGATTTTGGAGTTGCCGGTTGGGGAGTTGCTGGTGCTCCTGTGCGACGCGGGGGAGAGGGGGCAGCGACTGAGGCCGAGTTCGCCGTTTACGGGGGTGTTGACGGCGAAGGAAGTGTGGGCGTTGAAGGAGCGGGTGCGGGCGGAGTATCGGAATGTGAGACCCTTAAACGTTGGGGCCGGAAAGTGAAGCGGGCCCAACTTGAACATGTGCTGAGGGCGTGTGCCGCAATCACCGGGACGACGCGGTTTGTGGTGGTGGGCTCGCAGTCGATTTTGGGTCAGTATCCGGAGGCGCCGGCCGACCTGTTGACGTCGTCGGAGGTTGACATTTATGCGCCGGAATCGAGCGCGGCATCGGAGCTGATCGACGGAACGATCGGGGAAGGGTCGCCGTTTCACACCACCTTCGGATACCACGCCCGCGGGGTCGGGCGGGAGACGGCGGCGCTTCCGGCGGGTTGGGAGGGTCGGGTCATTGTGGTGTCGACGCCGGCGACGGGCGGCGCGACGGGGTTGTGCCTGGAAGCCAACGATGTGGCCGTTTCGAAGCTGGTGGCCGGGCGGGAGAAGGATCTGGTTTTCGTGGGGCATCTCATCCAACACGGGTTGGCGGAGGCGGAGACGATCCGTGAGCGACTTGTGAATACTCCGATGGTCGATGAGCTGCGTGGGGCGACCGGGGCGCGACTGCTGAAGTCGCTGGAACTGCCTGGGGCGAGGTGGTGAGGAGTTTGGGGCTGGGGTTAGCCCCAGCGGTTGACGAGGTCGTTGACGTCGGCGCGGGAGGGGAGGGCGGATTGGAGGCCGGGTTGTGTGCAGGCGAGGGCGGCGGTGGCGTTTGCGAAGCGGAGGGATTGGTGGGGGGGCATGGATTCGGCGCGGGCGACGGCGATGGCGGCTGAGAAGGCGGTACCTGCTCCGGAGGGGTCTTTGACTTTGACTTTGAAGGCGGGGACTTGGAGGAAGGTGGGGGGGGAGTTGGGATTGGGGGTGGCGTGGAGGGCGCCGAGGTCGCCGAGTTTGAG
>JBBRUM010000720.1:0-1237 GCA_038247815.1 Tepidisphaerales bacterium
GGCAACCTCGCAGCCGCCAACCACGCCGCCGGCAACTGGTACAAATACAAACGCGCCTTCTTCGTCGATTGGCGCGCCGCCGATCGCCTCAAACGCCAACTCTTCCCCCGCATCGATTTCTTCCTCGACACCCACACCGCCGCCACCCCCAAGCTCGCCGCAGCCGCCGCCGTTCGCGCGGGCTTGGCCCACGCCACCACACGCCCCTTCCGCGTCGTCCCCTTCTTCGACCCCGGCGTCTGGGGCGGACAGTGGATGAAGGAGGTCTGCGACCTCGACCGCTCGGCCGTCAACTACGCATGGTGCTTCGACTGCGTGCCCGAGGAGAACTCGCTGCTTCTGTCCATCGGCGGCGTCCGTGTGGAGATTCCGAGCATTAACCTCGTGTTCGAGCACCCGCGCCGGCTGCTCGGCGAAAACGTTTACGCGCGGTTCGGCAACGAGTTTCCCATCCGCTTCGATTTTCTCGACACGATGGGCGGCGGCAACCTCTCCCTTCAGGTCCACCCGCTCACCGACTACATCCGCCAGCACTTCAGCATGCCCTACACCCAGGACGAGTCGTACTACATGCTCGACGCCGCGGAGGGCGCCTGCGTGTACCTCGGGTTCCGCGACCACGTCTCGCCGACCGAGTTTTTCTCGGCCCTTCAAACCGCCCAATCCAACCCCGCCGCCCCGCTGGACGCCGGGAAGTTCGTCAACATGATCCCGGCGAAGAAGCACGACCACTTCCTGATCCCCGCCGGCACGATCCACTGCTCCGGCAGCGGCTCGATGGTTCTCGAGATCTCGGCGACGCCATACATCTTCACCTTCAAGCTCTGGGACTGGTCGCGTCTGGACCTCGACGGCAAGCCGCGCCCGATCTCCCTCCGCCACGGCGCCGCCAACCTCCAGTACGACCGCGACACCGCTTGGACGCACGCCAACCTCGTCAACCGCTTTGAAGACCTCCCCCCCGGCGACGGCTGGACCGAGCAGCGCACCGGCCTGCACCCCAGCGAGTTTATCGAAACCCGCCGCCACTTTTTCACCAAACCCGTCACCCATGACACCGGCGGCCAGCACACCGGCGGCGTCAACGTCCTGAACCTCATCGAGGGCGCCTCCGCCATCGTCTCCAGCCCCACCCACGCCTTCGCCCCCTTCGAAGTCCACTACGCCGAAACCTGGATCGTTCCCGCAGCCGTCGGAAAGTACGTCGTCACCCCGGCTGCGGGGGAGAAGTGCGGCA
>JBBRUM010000721.1:0-1219 GCA_038247815.1 Tepidisphaerales bacterium
GGTGTCGAAGATTTTGGGGGGCTGGACGGGTTTCGGCCGAACTGATGGTTTGTGTATGGGGGTCGGGGGTTGGAGGTGATGGGGAAGTTGTACGTGTTGTATCGGGAGAAGGGCGCGGGGTTTGCGGTGTGCGATGGGCGGGGCCCGAAGGCGTACCGGGTGCTGGACGCGAGCAGCGGCGAGGAGGTGGGCAGGGGAGAGATTCGGGCGGACGTGGGGGCGACGAATGCGCAGCGGGTGGAGCGGGACGGGAAGGGTCCGCGTGTGGTGTCGTTTGGGGGTTAGGCTGCGCGGACTTTGGCGCGCTTTTTGGCGACGGTGGCAGAGCGGGTTTTCGGGTTGGCGGCGACGGCCTTGCGGACAGCGCGGCGGTATGCGGCGTCGATGGTTTTGCCGTCGTCGAGCGCGTTGGAGACAGCGTCATTCGTCGGAAGGGCTGATTTCTTCGGCACGATTTGCCTCCGTTTGCAGTTGGGACCAATGCGGTTGATTGTACACCACGAGATCTGCCGAGAGGGGCTTTTCGGCAACGAGGAGCGGATGGGCGGGGTTGGAGTTGTCGTAGACCCGAACGCGGTGGGCGAGGGGGAGATAGAGGCGGAGGAGGTTTGCGGCGCTTCGGTGATACCGGCGACGGACGGTTTCATCGGGGACGTGATGGCCGCCTTTGAGAACGCGGGTGGCTACGCGACGAATGGCCAAGTCCGGGGAGTTCAGCCAGACGTAGACGACCGTCACCTCGTAGCCGTTCGAGCGAAGCTTTGAGAGGAACGGGGCGAAGCTGCGCGTCGAGAGGGTGGTTTCAAAGGCGAAAGTGCTGCGAGATTCGGCGAGCTCGCGAAGGCGATTGAGCATGATGCGGCCTGCGGAAAGGGCGACGCGCTCGGGGGCGTAAGCCGAGAGGCCCTTGGCGATCACATCGGCGTTTACATACTCCGTGATGGGGATGGTGGTAGGCAGCACGCCCTCCGCGAAGGTCGTTTTTCCCGCGCCGTTCGGCCCGCCGATGACCAGAACTTGGGGTGGGGCCATGGGCGGATTGTAGGGGGTTGGGCTACGGGTGTGATGGGAGCGGGAATTTGTCGGTGGGATCAGCGGCTGGAGGCGTGGAGGTAGAGGGTGAGGGTGTCGGGGCGGGTGGTGTCGATGAGCAGGAGTTGGAGGAAGTGGTCTGGGGTGGATCGGGCGGCGAGGAAGGTGCGGGAGTCGTTGGTGGGAC
>JBBRUM010000722.1:0-1214 GCA_038247815.1 Tepidisphaerales bacterium
CGTCACGTCCCCATGCAACTGTCGCCGCCGGGCGTGCGCAAGTCTTCCCACGCCATGAATGTCAGCCGAGCGGTATAGCGTCAGACCGTCGTTAAAGCCCAGCGGCTCACCGGCTGCGAGTTTCTCCGCAATCGCCCTCAGCGCCGGGTCGCTCACCCGCACGATTCCCGCGTCCAACGTCGTGGCTTGGTTGATCACGGGCGAGTCTACGTCAGGAGGGGGGCAGTATTCAGTGCTTTTCGCCCCAATTGAAAACTCTGAAAGCTCATGTATCTTTGACTACCCACCGATTTTAATCGTCGAGACCAGCGTGTCGAAGTCGGCGATAATCGGTTGCATCTTCTCGTCCTGTTCGACTTGGGCCTTGAAGAACCACGTCTGCCCGCCCGCAACGGGGATGAGCGCCCCGAGGATGCGTCCCTTCGGTCCGACGATGTCCACGACGGAGGCCTTGTGTTCTCCGCCCAGCGAGACTTCCTTAAGACTGGCCGCCAGCTCCGCCTCGGTCAGTGGCGGCAGGAAAACCTGCCCCCGCCACCGGTTCACATTCGCCAGCATCCCGCCGCCGCCGCCCCCGAGTCGGGTCACCGACACCTCCGGCCCAGCCGCTGGCACGAGCGTCGCATACCGCATTCCCGACGCCTCCCGCTGCGTCCACCCCACCGGAAGCACCCACGAAATCCCCTCCCCCTTAAACCGCTCCCCACCCGCCACAGCCGCCACTGCCCCCTGGGGAACGGGCGACCCCATCGCCGGCAACCCCACCGGCGCACCTGACTGACCCATACCACCCGTCTCCACCGGCGGCCACGGCAACTGAGGCGCGGGCTCGGAGACAACCGTCCTCCCGGTATCCGCCGCCGCCCCCGCCGACGTCGACGACTTCTCCTCTTTCGCATCACAACCCGCCAACGCCAACGCCGCTCCTGCGACCACGGCAAACCCAACCCCAAAAGACCGCCGAATGATTTGTGTCGTCATGCCGCGAGTGTACGGACCGATTCCCCCTTCTCCAATAACGAATGCCCCACCCGGCCAACTCCCAATCTTCCCAAACTACCCAGATTGGCGAGGAAGCTTGCGTGCAACAGTTTGCAGGAACAACAAATGGAGGGCCATCGATCCAACTACGCAGAAAAGGGGACACAAATGCTGAAAGTGCGACGATTTGTCTTGCGTTACGTAGGTCATAGATCTATCTTCAGTTGTTGCTC
>JBBRUM010000723.1:0-1193 GCA_038247815.1 Tepidisphaerales bacterium
CCCACCCCCCAACCACAACCCCCACGCCCCCACGCCCAGGCGCTGGCAGACACCGCCCCAACCCCGCGCGGCCGTCTTACACGGCCCTCGAGACGCTCGTTGGGGAGAACCAATATCGGGGAACCTTCTGGTCGCGGATTGAGGTGGGGCGGCTGAAAAGGTGCCATCTCCCCCCTCACCTTTCCGTTGACCACGGGCGACCGCGGGCCGACGGTGTTGTCGAGCCCTTTCACAGGATCTGAACGTACGACGCGATGTTCGACGGGTTTCACCCACGACTAGACCCTCACGCCCCGATGGGGCTTGAGCAAGAGGTGGATGCGGGCGAGGGACGGGGGGCGGGGTACGGGGGTGGACCTCCGACCGGGAGCGGCTGCATGGATTTCACCCTGATCTACACGCCTAAGCCCTGTTGGGGCATGGCGACACAGCGAGCGGAAACCCGTCAAATTTGGGATTGGGGCGAGTCGCCATTACATGCCTCGGGCGGCCTCTTTGGGGGTTCCGACTTGTTTGAGGACGGCTTGGTTGACTTTTCGGAGCATGTCGTAGAAGTCAACTTCGGCGATGTTGAGGGCTTTGATTCGGAGGTTGGAGACGATTCGGGCTTGGAGTTGTTGGAGTTTTTGTTGCTGGGGTTCGGAGACGGCCATTCCGGCTTGTTCTTGGCGGGAGAGGTTCATGAGTTCTTTTTCGAAGTCGGCGAGCATTCGCCCGGCTTCGGGGTCGGCGGCGACGGATTTTTGGGCGTCCTTGTACTTTTGGACGGCGGGGTGAATAGCGACGAGGTCGCCGAGTTTGTTCGCGAGGTCCATGATTTCGGTGGTGTCGGCCATAGGTTCGGGAGTATAGCCATTGCGGCGCGGCGTGAAACTGCCGGTTAGCCTCGGGCTGCGGATTTCGGCGGGAGGCAGGGCGGGGAAACGGGGCGAATCGAGGATAAAGACGCGGTGGTTTGGCGGGGCGTGGGTCGGCGGAAGACGCGGGCGGGGGCGGCGCGGGCTGCATGGCGGGCGGCGTAGGATTGGCAGTGATGGGTTCACCGCAAAAGTCAGATGGGGCTGGGGGGGGTGGAGAGGGCGGGGTCGGGGCGACGTTTGGGCTGCGTGCAATGGTGGCCTGCGGGTGCTTTCTACTCCCAACAAGAGAGAGGATTTCGGTTTGATCTGAGTGGTGAGAAGACTCCTGGGAGC
>JBBRUM010000724.1:0-1182 GCA_038247815.1 Tepidisphaerales bacterium
GGCTTAATGTGATTAAGCAATGTGGAACCCATTTGCTTAATCTGATTGCGGATATTCTCGACCTCTCGAAAATAGAGGCTAGAAAGCTTGAATTAGTTGAAAGTGATTTCCACTTTCATAATTTTTTGCAAGGCTCTAAGTCAGAGTTCTCACCCAACTTCGACCACTGGTGGTACCCCTGAAAATCGTGCCTTCCCGACCGGTACACAAGGTGGTGCGAGTACCGCGCCCCCTCCTGGGCTGTCATCGCCGTCGCACGGTGCAGAGTGCTCATCGTGAACATCAGCAGCGTCCCCGCCGGCACCACCACCTTTTGCTCGATCTTGTACAACTCGGGGTGCTTCTGCCGCGTTTTAAACGGCGGCCAGAGCGGCAAACTCTTGGTCTTCGCCTTCGACACCACAGCCGTCGGGCCGAGGCCCTCCGTCACATCGGTGTAGTACAATATCAAGTTGATTTGCTGGTAGTCCCCATCATCCCGAGGCACGACCAACGTGTTCCCCTGATAGTCAAAGTGCAAACCCTGCTCGTAGTTTCCCACACCCGCGTATTTCGCCCAAACCGCCGCCTGGGACAAGCGAATGTCCTCCTGCCCCAAATACCTCTTAACAGCCGACAAAATCGCCGGATGCGTCGAGATGTGGTTCAGATAACTTGCCCCCACGCCAGCCGACGACGCGAACGGAAACTCACTCTGCAACGAATCGGGGTCGTCGAAGAGCCCGCCGTAGCGACTCGGCGTCGCGTGCAACTCCTGCTCGGAGGGGTAGTACTGGTGAAACGCTCCCAACGCGCGAACGAGTTCGTCTTCCCGAAGGAAGTTTTTGACAATGGTGAAACCGTGCTTCCGAAGCTCTGCCAAGTGGGTGTCGGCGATTCGCATGGGTGGGGCGCGAGTGTAACGGATCGTCGAGGTTTAGGTACGATGCGGACATGTTTCGTACACTCTTGGTTTGGTCCCTGGTGCTGGTCTGGTGCGGCGTAAGCCGTGCCGAACCGTCCGTGTCGGTAAAGGTCGGTTGGGGCGGATTGCACCGGGTCTCGGAATGGACCCCGGTCTACGTCACGCTCGGGGGATTTGAAACGAGCAGTGCTGAGGGAACGTTGGAAGTCTGGGCGTACCAAGACGCCCGGTACACGGTGGTGCACCGAGCGCCGGTTCCGCTACAGAAACGTGCGACC
>JBBRUM010000725.1:0-1137 GCA_038247815.1 Tepidisphaerales bacterium
GTCGGGTACGGCCGGGTGGGCGCATTTTTTGTGGGGTTCGGGGGGTTGTGTTTGGCGTTTTATCGATTGCTTCGGGGTCATACCCCCGGGCGGGTGGGGGCGGGGGGGGTCCCCCCCGCCGGGGGGGGGGGGGGGGGGGGGGGGGGGGGGGCTTGGCGCAACCAATTCCCTAACCCCCCTCCCGCCAGGGGAGGGGGGGACCAGCAAAGACACAATCCCCCAGGGGAGAGGGGGACAAGAGGAGCCGTTGATCCAGGGTTGGGCCGTCGTTGACAACACCTCCGATGAGGACTGGGAGAACGTGTCGCTTACGCTCGTCGCCGGGCTGCCGGTGTCGTTCGTCCACGACCTTTACACGCCCCGATACATCCGCCGGCCGGTCGTCGAGGTGCGGGAAAGTACCGGTGTCCTTCCACCAATGGCCGAGGCGGGAGTGATGATGTCCGCAATGGACGACGACAGTGAAATGTCCCTTGACGAGCCGGCCGGATATGGTGGGGGGGGCGGCGAGATGCACATGAAGCGGAGCCGGTCGATGGCCGCTCCGATGACAACGGCTGCGACTGGGCGTCGCGGAGTCGTGCGCGACTCTGGCGTCTCCTCCGTCCAGACCCAGACCCGCGAGCGGCAGGTCGGCGACCTGTTCGAGTACGTCATCGACAACCCCGTCACGGTGCGCCGCAACCAGTCCGCGCTGGTGCCGATCCTGCTGAAGCCGTTCGCCGGGCGGTCGGTGCTGCTGTACCAGAAGCAGGCCCGCGCCGAGAACCCGATGCGGTGCGTCGAGTTCGAGAACACCACCGGGCTGACGCTCGAAGGCGGGCCGGTGACGGTGCTGGAGGCCGGCAGCTACGTCGGCGAGGCGATGCTGGACACGCTCAAACCGACCGAGAAGCGGCTGGTCGGGTACGCGGTGGAGTTGGGCGTTCGCGTCACCGACACCATCGGCAGCAAGAAGCAAGCCGTCACCCGCGTGAGGATCAGCGGCGGCACCATGTGGACGTTCTTCGGGCAGGAGTCGAAGACGAAGTACACCTTCGTCAGCAAGGCCGACAAAGAGCAGGTGCTTTACCTGGATCACCCGCGCCCGGCGCAAGACTGGGACTTGATCGAACCCGAAAAGCCGCACGAGATCAC
>JBBRUM010000726.1:0-1135 GCA_038247815.1 Tepidisphaerales bacterium
CCCCCCCCCCCCAACACAAACGCCCCGCCCACGTGTTTCCACGTGAACGGGGCGAACGGGCCGACGACCGCATCTCACAACTCGGCTAAATCCAAGCCATCAAACAGCGCCCAAACTTAACCGCCATACGGATTCGTCGCCCTGAAAAAAGTCATCTATTCGTTCCCGCGCTTCTTGTAAAACATCCTCGCCTCCGCCAGCAACTGATCTTCGGTCATGTGCTTCGCGTCAATCACAACCTCGCCCACCACCCGCTTCGCCACATCCGGATACTCCGCCCGCATCGCCGACATCAGGTGCACCATCGCGCTGCTCGCCCCTGTCGAGCTTCCAAACACCAGCACATCCCCCGCCCTCCCCAACGCCTTGATCACTGCCGAATAAAAATGCTTCTGCTCCGGCTTGAGCTTCCCGTTCGAATCCTTCTGCACATACCGCAGTTCCCGGTCGTCGTCCAACGGCTTGATCCGCGTCGCCACCGCCCCGTGCGCTTCCGTCGAATAAATCAGGGCCTCCCTATTGTCGATCACCACCAAAAATTGCGACTCCCTACCCCGCACCTTCCCTTCCGCCCCAGCCGCCTCCGCGTCGCGCAAAAAATGCCGCAGCGACATCAGGTCCCCCGCGTCCGTCATCGACTTGTCCCGCCCACTGTGCAGCACCACCGTCTTCCTCCCAACAGTCGCCTTGAGGTTGCCGTTCTCCTGCTCCTCCACCTCACCCATCCCCCCAAGCAAACCCCGAATCTCCCGCCAACCGAGCTCATCCGACATCGGGTCCTGAAACACCGCGTCGTACGTCTTCTTGTCCGCGTGGCTGAGTGCCGTCTTCATTGGAGTCTCCTGTTCTTCCCCGCGCGCTCTATTGCCTCGACGTCTTGGTCTCGCGCTGGGTGTTGTCCGTCCCCGCCGTTACCTTCCGCGACTCCCGGTCGGTCTTGACCGTCCCGTCCGCCGCCGTCGTCTTCCGCTCGCGCACGATCGTCGTCGTTCCACCGCGCGTCGACGTCGTCTCCGTCTCCACACTCCGACTCCCGTCCGCGTTCTCATACACCGAGTTCACCTCGCGGCTCTTCCCGCCGAACCAACCCGTCTTGTTGCTCTCCGTGTGAGACACCTCCCGCGATCCCCCCGTA
>JBBRUM010000727.1:0-1130 GCA_038247815.1 Tepidisphaerales bacterium
CGCCGCTCGGCTGGCCTTCGCAAGAAGCGCACCGACAAGAAGAAGGCCTTCGCCTCGAAGGTCCTCGTCGGCGCGAAAAAGGGCGAGTAGGCTCTCAGGCAGGTCACGGACGACAGCGCCTAAACTTTGCACTGACCACAGACCACTTATCATTGGGGCGTCCCTCCCGGGACGCCCCAATCTATTGTCGGAATCAGGACATACCCGACGCCGAAACCGATTGACCACCCCACAATAACTTCATAGCATCGCCCCCCGACGGTGCTCGCCGATCGGATTTCAGGCGATTCAGGGGCACGGGACGTTAACCAGGCACAAACCTTAATGTGGGATTTGCTGTTCAAGAACGTCGTTACTGTCTTTTACGTCACGGTTCTCGCCCTCGTGGCCCTCTACGGCTGCCACCGCTACATGCTCGTTTACCTTTACCTCAAGCACCGCGAGAACAAGTACATCCCCGCCAAGCAGTACGAAAAGCTCCCCCGAATCACCGTCCAGCTTCCGATGTTCAACGAAGCCGACGTCGCCGAACGCGTCATCTCCACCACCTGCGCGATCGACTACCCCCTCGACCTCCTCGAAATCCAAGTCCTCGACGACTCCACCGACCACTCCGCCGACATCGCCCGCAAAAGCTGTGAAGCCTGGGCCGCCAAGGGCTTCCCCGTTAAATACATCCACCGCGACAACCGCGAAGGGTACAAAGCAGGCGCTCTCGCCGCCGGCTTGAAGCAGGCCTCCGGCGAACTCATCGCCATTTTCGACGCCGACTTTCTCCCCCCCTCCGACATCCTCCAAAACGTCGTCCACTACTTCACCGGTCCGAAGGTGGGCATGGTCCAGATCCGCTGGGACCACCTCAACCGCAACGCCAGCATCCTCACCCGCTCGCAGGCCATCTTTCTCGACGGCCACTTCGTCATCGAGCACACCGCCCGCAACCGCTCCGGCCGGTTCATGCACTTCAACGGCACAGCCGGCGTCTGGCGCCGGGAAACCATCGACGACGCCGGCGGCTGGCAGCACGACACGCTCACCGAAGACCTCGATCTCTCTTACCGCGCCCAGATCAAGGGCTGGCAGTTCATCTACCTCCCCCAGCACGCTGCGCCGGCTGAGCTTCCGCCCGA
>JBBRUM010000728.1:0-1129 GCA_038247815.1 Tepidisphaerales bacterium
AGATGTAGACCACCGATTCTTTCACGCGCCGCACCACCTCGACGGTCACCGTATTGCGGAGATTGATCTCCCCGACGCCAAGCGACCCGGCTGGGATGGCGTGCGACGCGCCGGTGGGCGGGGGTGTCGTCGTGATGCGGCCGGGCTTGTCGCTCGAGGCCAGGCACGCCATGAGTATCACCGCGCCCGCCGCCCTGAACACAGTTGAAGGAACACCCATTTCCGCTCCCATCATCATTCGATGACGACACCGTGCAAAGTTAACTCATGCCGTCGGGTTCAATGATAGCGTACCAAGGGCCCCACTTCTGTGACCCCGACGCCGGTTCGGTTGAGTCCCGATTCCGACGACGCCACCGGCTGGACGTTTGCACACGTTTCTCGTTAAACTCCCAGCGCCACAGCAAACCAAAGCAAGATTGTCCAACCGTAGGGGCCACACCATGTCGAGCGAGTCCGGTAAGCCGAATGTCAACGTCTGCCTCGTCGGCCAGAAATTCATGGGCCGAACGCATTCCAACGCCTATCTCAAGGTCGGCAAGTTTTTCGACCTGCCGGTCAACCCCGTGATGCACACCATCGCCGGGCGCGACCAAGTCGAGCTCTCGGCGTTTGCCAAGAAGTGGGGCTGGCAAAACGCCACGACAGACTGGAAAACTGCCGTCACCAACCCCGAGATCGACCTCGTCGACATCGGCGTACCCAACGACAAGCACATGGAAATGGCCATCGCCGCGCTCGAAGCCGGCCGAAACGTCGCCTGCGAAAAGCCCCTCGCACACAACCTCAACGACGCCCGCGCCATGCGCGACGCAGCCAAACGCGCCCGGAAATCCAAAACCTTCGTCTGGTACAACTACCGCCGCGTTCCCGCCGTCGCACTCGCGCACAAACTCGTCAAGGAAGGCAAGCTCGGGCGGATCTATCAGATCCGCTGCTACTACCTGCAGGATTGGGCGTCGGACCCGTCGATTCCGCTAATCTGGCGGTTTCAGAAAAAGGTCGCGGGGTCGGGGTCCCACGGCGACCTCGGTGCGCACGTGATCGACATGGCGCGGTTTGTCACCGGGGACGAGTTCGTCGAGATCACCGGGGCGCTCTCGGAAACGATCGTCAAGGAACGCCCCAT
>JBBRUM010000729.1:0-1127 GCA_038247815.1 Tepidisphaerales bacterium
AAGTTCGAGCTGCTGACTCGGGTGAAGTCGCTGCTGCGGGTGCGGCACCTCAAGAGCGAACTCGAGCGGGCGCTGACGTATCTGAACGAGGTTGAGCAGGAAGAAGAAACGCAGTGATCGTGGGTTTTGGGGTCGGTTGAATCACAAATGGTAGTTGACCTTTCCAGTCCGGTTTCGACGTTTCTCGACGCAGCCGCTGCCCGCCAAGCGACGCCGGGCGGCGGGGCGGTGGCGGCGCTCTCGGGGGCACTGGCGTGCTCGATGCTCGAGATGGTGATCAACTACTCGATCGGGAAGAAGGGCCTGGAAGCCCATCAGGACAAGCTCCGGGAGGTGCTATCGAGGGCGACGGCGACGCGGCGGAAGCTCGAGATGCTGGTGACGGCGGATCAGGCGGCGTACTTGGAACTGACGGCTGCGAAGAAGTTGCCGCAGGACGCGGCGGGGCGGGGTGAGCGGGTGGCGGTGGCGTTGGCGGAGGCGGTACGGGTGCCGACGGATATTTTGGTGTCGGCTGGGGAGATTCTGGAGATGTCGGCAGAGGTGGTGGAGGTGTCGAACCCCTGGTTGCTGTCGGATCTTGCGGTGGCGGCGGATTTAGCGCTGGCTGCGACGAGGTCGGGGGCGCACAACATTCGGATCAACCTGTCGGAAGTGGGGAACGCGGCGACGCGGGGGAAGATCCAAGCCGCGATGGACACCATTGTCTCCATCGCCACCGCCAACCACGCGAAGCTCGCGCCTCGGATATGGGAGCGGATTCGAGAGAACAACCCTGGGTAGCGCGTTCCGAAAGGTTTGCCGGGACTTCACCCCGTGAGAGCGGGGTGCCGATGAAGGCAGTAACTGGTTAGCCGATGTCAGACCCACGCGATTACAAGCTCGACCTGTCGTCCATGGCGTCGCCCGAGGTGGGTGAGACCGCAGAGGTGCCCCAACGGGGTCCATCCGGAGGAGCCCGACCGTTCTTGCGTGTGCACTTTGCCTGTTGCAACGTTTACCTGCGACTGTACCGAAAAGACACCCCTTCCCCCCATTACGCCGGTGCGTGCCCGAAGTGCGCAAAACTCGTGCGTTTCACCGTATCCCCCGGCGGCAGCGCCTCCCGAGACTTTACCGTTTACTGA
>JBBRUM010000730.1:0-1127 GCA_038247815.1 Tepidisphaerales bacterium
CGGTGCGCGGACATTGTTCGTCAAGCACGGGTATGAGGCCGTCTCGCTGCGAAAAATTGCCGAAGCCATCGAGTACTCCCCTGCAGCCGTGTACGTCCACTTTCGCGACAAAGAGGACCTGATCCGCGAGATGTGCCGGGAAGACTTCGGCAAGCTTGATGGAGCGGCGCTGGCGCTGGCGGGGATCGCCGACCCGGTCGAGCGGATCAAGGAAATCGGGCGGCAGTATGTCCGGTTCGGGTTGGAGAATCCGCACCACTACAAGTTGATGTTCATGACCGAGGCGGTCGTGCAGATGGGGGCGGAGGACAAAGCCGCTCTCGAGGACCCGAGCAAGAGCGGGTACGGCTTGCTTAAGCAGGCGGCGGTGGACGCGAAGTCGGCTGGGCGACTGCGGGACGAACTGACGGACATGGCGCTGGTGGCCCAAATGCTTTGGGCCGCGGTGCACGGGGTGACGAGTTTGCTGATCACGATGCGGAACGATCCGTGCGTGAATTTTCACGACCCGCGGGCGTTGACGGAGCTGATGGTCGAAGCGGCGATGCGTGGGATTCTGGCTGAGCAACCCGCGGGAAGGAAAAGGGTGTGACGATGTGGAGAATCGCGTTGCTGATGCTCGTGGGGGACAGGATGAAGTACATCGCGCTTGTGGCGGGGGTGGCGTTTGCGTCGCTGCTGGTTACGCAGCAGGCGTCGATCTTCTCCGGGTATTCCCGCACGACCGGAAGCTGGATCCGCGACACAGCCGTCGCCGACCTTTGGGTAATAGATCCCCAGGTACGTTTCGCCGACGACATCAAGCCGATGAACGACACGACCCTCAACCGCGTCCGCGGTATCGCCGGCGTGCAGTGGGCCGTGCCGATGTACAAGGGCTACCTCAAGGCCAGGTTGCCGGATGGCACCATCGAACAGGTCCGCGTCGTGGGGTTGGACGACGCGACGCTCATGGGTGGCCCGCCGACGATGCTCTCCGGCGAGCTAAAAGACCTGCGCCGCGACCGCGCCGTGCTCGTGCGCCGGTCGGACCTGACCGACGGATTAAAGATGCAGACCCGGCCGGGGATCCTCGGCGTGGGCGACAGGCTTTCGCTCAACGACAACGAGGTCGAGATCGTCGGCGA
>JBBRUM010000731.1:0-1110 GCA_038247815.1 Tepidisphaerales bacterium
CCGCCCATCGCACACCGCAAACCCCGCGCCCTTCTCCCGATACAACACGTACAACTTCCCCATCACCTCCAACCCCCGACCCCCATACACAAACCATCAGTTCGGCCGAAACCCGTCCAGCCCCCCAAAATCTTCGACACCACCCCCACATACCTCGCCCCCTCAAACCCCATCGCCTCCCGCCAGCCGGCGGTCTTCGCCGAGCACCAATCCGCGTGCCCCGGTTCCCCCGTCCACAACTTCCACTGCCACAAGCTCCCCGCCCCGTACACCACACCCATCGTCCCCCCCGACGTCAGGTTCAGCCAAGCCTCGTGCCCCTGCCACCAACCCGCCCCCCGTCCCGTCGCCCCCATGTTCTCTTACGTCGGCTCGCCGTTGGCCACCGCCTTCGTCGGCGTCTCCCGAAACATCGCCGCAATACGGTCCGGCATGTGCTCGCCATTGTGCCCCGTCTGACACCACTGAAAGTCCAGCCAATCCGCCCCCTGGTGCGCGTTCGGCTCGGCGTGCGGCTGATAGTGAATCCCCGTCGGGTGCCAATACGCGTCCAACGCATGGCACGTCTCCCCCGCAGCCGAGATGTTCGGAGTCAACCCGTCCCCATCCCCGCCCACCAGCCAAATCGCCGGCTTGGCCCCGTACCGCGCAATCAAATACCTCTGAAACCGCGCCACATCCTCCCCGCTCGCCACCCGCCCCACCACCGACAACCCCTTCCACCCGTACCCATGAAACACCGGCTGATACACCGGCACGATCCCCCGCGACACCAGCTCCTCCACCAGCCCGTCCAGATACGCGAAGTACTCCGGCCGCAGTTCCCGCAGCGTCCCCCGTGGCAGGTCGTCAAACGCCCGCGCAAACCCTTCGTCCAGATACCTCTCCTCCGGCCCGGTCGCGTGCATGTCCGGCTGCACCACCATTAGCAGCGCCGCGTTAAACCCCTTGCCCTCCCGCTCCGCCGCATATTCAGCCGCCTGCTCCCGCGTCGCCCGCCACGGCAACGCCCACGCCGTGTCCCCCACCAGCAAAAATGTGCTCCCATCCGCATGGACCAAATTGCGCCGGGTCCTAGCCGAGAGGCACTAAAATCCAGCCGCCCCGAAC
>JBBRUM010000732.1:0-1105 GCA_038247815.1 Tepidisphaerales bacterium
CAATCCGACGCGGAAGAGCGGTTCCGCGACCACCTTCAAACCGGACTTCAACGCGGACGTGACGGCGGCCATGAGAGGCGGCTCCGGACGGGGGACGAACTTCTCGAACGCGAAGGGGCGATACGAATGGCATCGCCCGGCACTTTCGGGACGTGACGAGATTTTACCAAAACCCCACGCCGGCGGGCGACGGTTCCGGCCGCCAGCAATGGGCGGCACCACTTACCCGCGGGGGCGGAAGGGATCGGGCCGACGGTCAGGAACCCCCTTCCTTTGCCCCATCCAAGGGGGCAACGGTCATTCGTGAACGTCGGTGGCGGCGTCGGGCGGTCGCCGCCGGCACCGGGGGAAGGGGAGAGCAGTGCAACCAGCGCCGCCCGTTGGTCGGCCGGCAGCGCGGCGAGTTCGGCCAGCAGGGGGTCAGATTCCCCGGCGAACCGGGGGTGGGTACCGCGTCCGGCAAGGGGCATCCCGCCAGACCCGCCTCGTCGAACAGCTCGGGACCCCTCATCGCCCCCGTTCACCGGCCTCGTAAGCGGCGGGACGCCCCGCATCGCCCCCCCGCAGCGACTCGGTCACGGCGGTCCAACAGCTCCGTAAGTGCGGGCGGCCGAGTGCCAGACCGGTCGGTTAAGCCGGGTCGAGTTTTTGAAAACCAACAATATGAAGCCAAATCTGGCGAGCAAAAACAAGCAGGAATGCGCGGAATGAAGCAAGTCCAGCAAATGTCGCGTTGTGCATCAGTTTCAAACGGTGTGGTGGATGGCGGTCGTTGCGGGGCAGGGGTCACCCAATCGGCCAGGATCTCGCCTGCTCGTGGCGGATGACACCCCTTCTGGCAACCGCGCGATGTGTTCGACCAGCGAGGTGTTGTGAGCCGCGAGGTGGTGGATGTGGTGGATGTCGATCCCCAACACCCACCACCACATCCACCACCGCTTTTCCCTAGAAATCCCAGGTCCTGAGGGCGGATGGTGGATGTGGTGGATGTCTTTCCCCCTCCCGCCAAAAAAAGTTAAGACGGACCCGTTGTACGGTTCTCCCGCCGTCGGAGCGCCGTTCCGGGCCGAGGTCCTGGACACCCACCACCAGTGTTGTGAGCCGC
>JBBRUM010000733.1:0-1095 GCA_038247815.1 Tepidisphaerales bacterium
AAGTGGAGCTTTGGTTCGACAGCGCCTGGAACAAGGACTTTCCCACCAAGTCGTGGGACCACACCCCCGAACCACCCAACGCGCCGCTGAACCCTTCGCCGTGGAAATGGGCAGAACTTGATTCGAACCTCCAATCCCTCCAGCCCGCGTGCCTCGTGATCAACAACACCGGCTCGCACCAGCCCGGGCGGATCCGTTACGAGCCCACCGACATCCGCACCGTCGAACACTTCGAGTTTGTTCACAACAGCACCCTCCGCCCGCCTCCGGACCCCGACCCCGATACCCGCCCCCATTGAATTCTCAATGAGTCTCAACCCCGACTGGTTCCACACCGGCATGCCCTGTTAGGACCAGCCCTCCCGCGCCACCATCGCCGACTGGAAGTCGCGCGCCCGCGCCGCCAACGGCAATTTGCCCCTGAACAATCGGCCCAGCCGCCTCCCGCCAGATCCCCCAGGTCCACCTCCCCTTCCTCACGTGACCCGCCTTTGGATCGTTGTGTTGCGCACCCCCCGCCCCGGTCCTTGGCGACTCACTTATCCCTTGGCCGTTCAACCCCGCAGCGAGTTAAACACCACCCCGCCGACGACGAACACCACCACCCCGACGAACGCCATCAGTATTTGACGCTTGGCTTCGCCGAGTCCTGGCTCGCTGAACATCGCAGCCAGCGCCGACGACCGATACCTCCGCCGCAGCTCAACCTGCTCCGGCTTGCGCAGCCACGTCACCGCCCGGAAGTAAACCCAAAAACCCCTCAGGTACAGCCCCGCTCCGGTACAGGCAAACAGCAACGCCGCACCCATCGCCACCCACCTGACAATCTCGTCGCCGCCAGCCATCCCCCCACTTTACACCCTGTCCCCATCACTCTGTTCTCCGCCGACGCCGCATCGCCAGCCCCGCCAACGCCACGCCCATCCACACCGCCGCACCCGGCTCGGGGATGACCGTAAACCCCTCGAAGGCCCCAATGTCATACCCACTTCCCACCAGTCTCTGGCGGCCGTTGCGGTCCAGCAATACATCGGGGTACAGCCCGGCGGGTATCGCGTCGATCCCGATCGAGCCGGGAAGGAGGTTGAAGTTCCC
>JBBRUM010000734.1:0-1080 GCA_038247815.1 Tepidisphaerales bacterium
ACGTTTGTTGTGGCGTTGACGGCGTCGGCGTCGGTGTTCGCGGGGGGCATAACTCTGAATCTTGCGGCGACGCGGTAAGCCATCGACGGCTTCGGGACGTGTACATTTTACACGGCACCCAACCAGTCGTGGCACACGAACCTGGACTACGACGACCTTGGAGCGTTGATGCTTCGGGTGGAGATGACGCCGAAGTTCAAGTCGCCCTATTCGGACAGGAAATACAACTTGCCGTGGTTCCACGGTCAGCCGTCGCTGCCGGGACCTGAGGAGAACAATGTCCGGACGTACACCAACGCGAGGGACTAAACGCAACTTTTCGCGGGTCAGCGGGCGCAGATCGCGGTGATGGGGCCGGCCCTGAACCAGAACATCTCTCGGTACTTCGACTTTGGGAACGCCGGCGCAGCGTCGGCCGGAAGACTAGCCACGGCGGGAACCGACCGCGCTGCGGGCGGCGTCGCGGGGGGAGGCGATCCGAACGCGTTCAAGTTGATCGGGTCGATCTGGTCGCCGGCGCCTTGGCTGAAGGTGGCGACGGGGAACACAATTCAGAACAACCACGCGTTTCCACTTCCTGTGAATGGCGCGGCGTTTCCGTTTGTTGGGTACGACAACTTCGCTGGGGGCAAATTGGATACGTCGGGGTTGGCCAGGGCGGAGTTTAATGATTCGTCGCAGGGAGGGGCGGGAAACACTTCGGCGCTGACGCAGTTCGCGCGGTCGACGGCTGTGAACATCGCGGGGTATCAGCGGACGCACCGGGTAAAGTTCGAGGCGCTGTCGCTGCAGAATGAGCCGTTCCTCGAAATGTTTTCCAGCTCGGCGCTGTAGAAGACCTCGGGCGGGTATTTCGCGGCGATTAAAGCCGTCCGCACTGAGTTCGACCGCCACGATGAGCCTCGGTCGATCCAGTTCTTCGGGTTGGAAGACACGATCGGCAGTCAGAGCACATCTCTGCGGTATTGGGACGGGCAGCAGTACGGGCGGCGGGACAAGATTCTGAAGTTCATGCAAGACACCACCGCCGACTCCGTCGCGTCGGCGGCGCTGCCGTGTTACGGCGTCAGGGGTACGCAG
>JBBRUM010000735.1:0-1075 GCA_038247815.1 Tepidisphaerales bacterium
CACCCCATCCCACACCCACCGCGGCAAATACAGCGCCCGCTCCCCACCCTCTTTCCCCCCTCCCCCCTCGCCCAGCCGCCTCGGTAGTAACACCTCACCCATCCCACATCTTACCCCCCACGCCCCACCCCTCGAATTTCTCCCCACAATCCCACATACTTCCCCCATGCTCCTCTCACTCAATCGCGGCACCACCGGCGGCGCTCTCTCCCAACCCGACTTCTTCCACCTCGCCGCCTCCGCCGGCTTCCCCGCAGCCGACTTCGACCCCGCCTACGCCCTTGAGCACTCCACCGCCGCCCTCGCCGACCTCTTCGCCCAACACAAACTCGCCCCCGGCGGCTGGGGCCCCCCCGAATGGCGCAAAGAAGAACCGCTCTGGAAAGACGGCCTGAAAACCCTCGACAAAACCGCAGCCGTCGCCAAGTCCCTCGGCGCCGACTCCTGCGCCACCTGGCTCCTCCCCTCCAGCTCGCTCCCCCTCATGGAAAACTGGATCTTCCACGTCGCCCGCCTCCGCGAAACCGCCAAAGTCCTCGCCGCCCACAGCCTCCGCCTCGGCCTCGAGTTCGTCGCCCCCTACCACATCCGCATCAGTAGTCTCCACGAGTTCATCTTCACCCCCGGCCAAATGCTCGAGCTCGCCCACGACATCGGCCCCAACGTCGGCTTACTCGTCGACTGCTTCCACCTCCACACCTCCAACACCCCCATCTCCTTCATCTCCCGCATCCCCAAAGACAAAATCGTCCTCGCCCACGTCAACGACGCCCCCAAACTCCCCCTCCACGAAATCACCGACGGCAACCGCCTCCTCCCCGGCGAAGGCGCCATCGACCAAGCCGCCTTCAAATCCGCACTCACCACCGCCGGATACACCGGCCCCGTCTCCCTCGAAGTCTTCACCCGCCTCAAAGACCTCCCCCCCACCCAAGCCGCCCAAACCGCCGCCGACGCCTGCCGAAAATCCGGCTGGCTCCCCTAACGATCCACCCCCCAAAAAAACGCTTGACACAACCTAACTTATACCGTACAATTCCGCCCCGTGCTCTCGCCGCTCTCCCTCCGTTCCCTC
>JBBRUM010000736.1:0-1057 GCA_038247815.1 Tepidisphaerales bacterium
ATCCGCAGCCGTCACGACTTTTGCATCGGCGTCGCCGGATACCCCGAGGGACACCCAAGCTGTTTGAACCTCACGCGGGATTTGGAGCACCTCAAGGGAAAGATCGATGCGGGTGGGAACGTCATCACCACGCAGTTGTTTTTTGATAACGACGACTTTCTCCGGTTTCGAGACAAGGTGCGTGCATTGGGGGTCAAGAGCCCGATCGTCGCTGGAATCATGCCGATCGGGAATGTGAGTCAGATCAAGAGATTCGTGGGGATGTGTGGCGCAAAGATTCCACAGGGATTGCTTTTGCACCTCGAGTCCTTGGAGTCCAGCGCCGACGCGGTTTATCAAGCCGGCGTGGATTACGCGGTCCGGCAGTGCCGGGAATTGCTCGACAAGGGGGTTGACGGTTTGCACTTCTATACGCTCAACAAGAGCAAGGCGACGGCGGACATTGTGCGAGCGTTGGGGGTCGGGCACGCCGTGTAGAAGAACGGGCGTGGCGGCGGGTGTGTTGACGGGGGTTTCCCGGTTAGAGAGTTGCTTGAGGGGAATAATTGCCTTTTTTATTTCGGGAAGCTATACCTCAAGCTGATAGGTGAGCGGGCGTCGTCGAGTGCCTCCGGAAAAGTGTCCTCTGGTATGAGTCTCTCCCGCATCGGTTGGTGACAACCTCTTCGAAAAGGCCCGGAAGAACCGTCCTCTGCGTTTTGTTCGCTAGAAGAACGGGCCGATGGTACCCAGCGGGAGTACGCACATGGGTAAGAAGTTGTACGTGGGGAACCTTCCCTATAGCTGTGATTCGTCGGAACTCGAACAGATGTTCGGGGCCCACGGTCAGGTCGTCAGCGCTCAGGTGATCAGTGACCGGGAAACCGGTCGTTCCAAGGGTTTTGGTTTCGTCGAAATGTCGACGGATGAAGAAGCCCAGTCCGCCATTGCGTCCCTCAACGGACAGCAAAACGGCGGTCGCGCACTTACGGTCAACGAAGCTCGCCCCAAAGAAGAAGGCGGCGGCGGCGGTGGTCGTGGGGGTGGCGGTGGTGGTGGTCGCGGTGGCTACGGCGGC
>JBBRUM010000737.1:0-1030 GCA_038247815.1 Tepidisphaerales bacterium
CCTCCCGCCCCCAGCCCGTCCCCTCCATGTTCAATCCCGTCTCCATGCGCCTCCACCCCACCTTCACTCGCGTAAAGTCCTGGACCACCGAAAACAACACCGGAAAACCCGACGGCATCGAAGCCGAACTCGAATTCTCAGACCTCTTCTCCGACCCCGTCAAAGCCGAAGGCCGAGTCATCTTCGAACTCTACGAATACCGCAAAGACGCAGCCGACGTCCGCGGCGCCCGCATCACCACCCCCTTCGTCGGATCCCTCCTCACCGAAGACGAACAACGCGCCCGCTGGAACCGCGCCACCCGAACCTACTCCTTCAAACTCGCCGTCCCCAACCTCACCGCCTCCAGATCCTACGTCCTCACCGCCACCTTCGAACCCGTCGCCGGCAACCGCTTCTACTCCCGAATCATCCTCCAACCCTCCACCGCCTCAACCCCATGACCCCCCCAGAAACCACAATCGCCAATCCCGTCCCCATTTCCGGTACAACCACCGCCGTTATCGCAAAGTCCAACGTACACGTCGTCGCCGCGACCGAAAACAACCGCCGAACCCAGAATGTGTACTCTCCCGCGGGCAGTCACCGCTCGTATCCGCTCGCCCCGTTGGACGACAGCATACCGGCGGGTTAATCGAACGAAATCGGACCGGTCCGCGTCCCGAAGTGTGCCTAACCGAGCAAGTCCTCCCCCCGTGCCAACAGCGGCGCGACTGTCAATGTCGGCCCCGATTAAACCGCGATGAATGTCGTGTGAGCAAGGCGCTTTGTGATGCACCTTTCACGCTCGCCCCGACTCGACCGTTGGAGGAGGCCCTCAGCTCTTTGTCAGCTTCCGGTAGGTAATCCGGTGTGGCCGATCCGCAACCGTCCCGAGTCGTTTGTGGCGGTCGACTTCGTATTCCTGGTAGTTGCCTTCGAAGAACACCGTACGACTGTCGCCCTCGAACGCGAGGATGTGCGTCGCGAGGCGGTCGAGGAACCAGCGGTCGTGGCTGATGACCACCGCGCAGCCGGCGAAGTTTTCCAG
>JBBRUM010000738.1:0-1024 GCA_038247815.1 Tepidisphaerales bacterium
GGCAAGCCAGCCGTACAACCGCCAGACTCACCACCCCAGCCAAATCCAGTCAGTGGGGCGTGGCGGATGGTCACCTGTGTCAGGTGCTTAGCTCGAGTAAGATCCGACAGATTCACGCATGACACGCAGTATGAGTGTCGTCGGTGGAAAGGGGACGAAAAGATGCAAGAGATCGAGAAGAGAATTCACGACGACAAGAATAAGATGAAGCGGAGAGGGTCCTGAATTGATGAAGTTGCGCCATTTAATTGCTCCATCGACATCAGGTAAGTTGGAGTTGGTGTTTGGCCATTTGGTAGTAGGCGCCTTTTTTTGCGATGAGTTCGGTGTGGGTGCCTTGTTCGGTGATTTGGCCTTCGTGCATGAGGAAGATTTGGTCGGCTTGGAGGACGGTGGAGAGGCGGTGGGAGACGAGGATGAGGGTTTTGCCGCCGCCGGCGGGGGTTCGTAGGTGGTGGAGGGTTTGGGTGATGAGTTGTTCGGTGTTGGGGTCGAGGGCGGAGGTGGGTTCGTCGAGGATGAGGATGGGGGATTCGGTGAGGAGGGCTCGGGCGATTCCGAGGCGTTGGCGTTGGCCGCCGGAGAGGTTGGCGCCGCCTTCGGCGACTTCGGTGTTGAAGGCTTGGGGGAGTTTTTGGATGAAATCCAGTGCGCCGGCGAGCTGGGCTGCGTGGGAGATCTGCGCGGCGGTGGCGTTGGGGCGGCCGTACGCGATGTTTTCGGCGATGGTGGTGGGGAGCACGAGGTTTTCCTGGAGGACGAGGGCGATGTGTTTTCGCAGGTCAGCGAGGCGGATGTTGCGGAGGTCGATGCCGTCCAGCGTGATGGATCCGTCGGTGGGGTCGTAAAAGCGGGGGAGGAGGGAAAGGAGCGTGGTCTTGCCGACACCGGATGAGCCGACGAACGCGACCATCTGGCCGGGGGGGATGATGGCGGAGACGGAATTGAGGACGTTGGGTGAGGGAGGGGGGGATGTCAGATGTGGGATGTCAGATTTCAGATGTGAGGAGGGGGGGGGGGGGAA
>JBBRUM010000739.1:0-1015 GCA_038247815.1 Tepidisphaerales bacterium
CAGCACCAGAATGCAGACCGGAATGCCGGTGGAATAGAACAAGTTCGCGGGCAATCCGATCACCGTGTCGATGTGCCCGTCCTTCAATAGCTTGGTGCGGATGCGTTCCTCCGCGCCGCCCCGGAACAAAACCCCGTGCGGCAGGATGATCGTCATCACCCCTTCGTCCTTTAAGTAGTGAAACCCGTGCAGCAGAAACGCGAAGTCCGCCGCGCTTTTGGGTGCAAGGCCGTGGCTCTTAAACCGCACATCCTCGCCCATCGCCTCGCTGGAGTCCCAGCGATAGCTGAACCGTTTGCAACGCCGGGGGATTCACCACGATCGCGTCAAACTTCGGCATCTTCGCGGGGTTCATCTCCCGCAGCATGTCCCAGTCGTTGGTCAGCGTGTCGCCGTGGTAAATCTCGAACTCCGTGTCCTTCACCCCGTGCAGCAGCATGTTCATGCGTGCCAGGTTGTAGGTGGTGATATTCTTCTCCTGCCCGAAGATCTTGCCGATCCGCCCGCCGTTGTCGGTGATCCGCTTGCGAATGTTCAGCAGCAATGACCCAGACCCGCATGCGAAATCCATCACGCTTTCGAGCTTGGCGCGTGGCCCGGTAGCGGGCTCCTGACTGTCGAGCGTCACGATTTTCGACAAGATGTTGGAGATCTGCTGCGGCGTATAAAACTCGCCCGCCTTCTTCCCCGATCCCGCCGCGAACTGCCCGATCAGGTACTCGTACGCATCGCCCAGCGTGTCGGTGTCGGTCGAGAAGAGCGCCAAACCCCGCGCCACCTCGCTGATGATCGTGCACAGCTTGGCGTTGCGGTCGGCGTAGCTGCGCCCAAGCTTGTCCGACGCGAGGTTGATCTCCGAGAACAGCCCCTGAAACGACTGGGCGAACGACTCTTCTTCGATGTACTTAAATCCTGCCTGGAGCGTCTTGAGCAGGTCGCCGTCCTGCGTCTTGGCCAAGTGGGCGATGTTCGTCCACAGGAACGGCGGCTCAATGACGTAGTGCACCTTCAGCCG
>JBBRUM010000740.1:0-1013 GCA_038247815.1 Tepidisphaerales bacterium
AGGGCGACGGGGGGCAAGGGTGACGGGGGGCAAGGGCGGTGGGGGAGATCGGGCGGGTCAGGGTTTGGGCTTGGGTCGGGAAACCCATTGGAGGCGGGAGGCGTCTGAGAATCGCCAGGGGAGTTCCGTGCCATGAGAGATTCCAATGCGCGGGCCGGAGATGATCTGGGATTTGGGTACGGGCTTGTCGGGGGGTTCGATATGGAGGGCGTCGGGCGAGGTGGGGGCGAAGAGGAGGGGGGCGAGGTTGTCGGCGGAGGTGATGGCGAAGGCTTGGCAGAGCTTCCCCGGGCCGGAGAGAAGGGTGCGCGGGTCGAGCGGGGGGGATTGCTTGCGGCGGGCGTACATCGCGTCCATGCCGGAAAGCGGTTCGGCGGCGCGGATGAGTACGGCGGCTGCGACGCCGTCGGGGTGTGCGACGACGTTGAGCATGAAGTGGCTGCCGTAGGTGAAGTAGACGTACGCCAAACCGGGCATGCCGAAGATCGGCCCGTTGCGGGTTGTGCGGGAGCGGTAGGCGTGGCAGGCGGGGTCGTCGGGTGTGCGGTAGGCTTCGGTTTCGACGATGCGTGCGCGGAGGTTTCCGCGGACCAGGTATGCGCCCAGGAGTGAGGGGGCGGCGCGCAGGACGTCCGAGGAAAGGACGCGGAGGAGGCCGGCGGGGGAGAGGGGAGAGGGCATGGGTGATCAACGTTCGAGGAGTGCGACTTTGAGACTACGGGCGGAGTGAAGCACGCGTCCAATGAAGACCATCATGACGTCATCGCTGTGGAAGACGAGGTAGTTGCGGTAGGGCGTGGCAAGTGCAGCGGCGGAGGTGGAAAAGTCTCAGGTGGTCGGAGTGGAATCTTGGCGAAGCGGCGGGGTTTTCGGCGATCAATCCCAAGGTGGCGAAGATGGCTACCAGGAACTGTTTGGCGGCTTGGGGGTTGTCGTTGTCAATACGTTCGGCGAGTTCGAGGGTGAGGAGTTGTGCGCGGGGCTGGACGAAAAGAGTGCGGGCCAAGCTGCGC